>NZ_JABXEP010000464.1:0-435 GCF_013372605.1 Myxococcus sp. AM009 | reverse complement strand
CCTCCAGCACGTCGGGCACGTGGCCATCAACTGGCGACAGCCCCAGCGGAATCTGGCGGATCGTGCGGATGTTCTGCGTGACGTCTTCGCCCGTGGTGCCATCGCCACGTGTGGCGGCCTGCACGAGATAACCGCGCTCGTAGCGCAGGCCGATCGCCAGGCCATCGAACTTCAGCTCGGCGGCGTATTCCACGGGCGGATCGGTGTCATCAAGGCCCAGCTCGCGGCGTACGCTGGCGTCGAACGCGCGCGCGCCGTTGGGGGTGGTGTCGGTCTCGGTGCGGATCGACAGCATGGGGATGACATGCCTGACCGCCGCAAATTCGGGCAGGACGGCGCCACCGACCCGCAGCGTGGGCGAATCGGGTGTCTTCAGTTCTGGATGTTCGGCCTCCAGCGCTTCCAGCTCGCGATAGAGCCGGTCGTATTCAGCGT
>NZ_JABXEP010000463.1:0-435 GCF_013372605.1 Myxococcus sp. AM009 | reverse complement strand
GTCCGGGAGATGGCGAGCCGGATGTCCGAGGAAGCGGAGCTGCAGCGCTGGCTTCAGGAGAAGGACCTGGTGCGCCGGGTGACGGCGGCGGTGAACAACATCGCGGAGGGCGCGAGCCCGCGGATGGTGCTGGGCTTCATGGGCCCGGCCGACAAGTTCCAGGTCGTCGAGGGCAAGAACAAGTCGGTGACCATCGACCCGCGAAGCCATGCTCGCTACGACCTGGTCGCGCGAGTGGTTGGAACGTTCGACGCGCAGGTCGCCAGGAGCATGTACCGCGACTTGAAGCCGCTCATCGACCAGGCGCATGGCGAGATTGCTCCGCCGGGACAGACCTTCGATTCGACGTTGAGTCGCGCCATTCAGCATCTGCTCGCGGTTCCGGTGCCGGAAGGCGGCGCGCTGGAGGTCCAGCCGCAAGGGGCGCTCTATGTC
>NZ_JABXEP010000462.1:0-435 GCF_013372605.1 Myxococcus sp. AM009 | reverse complement strand
GCCCTAGGTCAATGGCTCTGTGTGCCGATGCGACAATCGCCGCGAGCGCGCCAAACGAATGAGCCAATCAACGCGCCACGGATCGCCGCGCCTTTGCGGCGACCGCGTCATGAGGAGCCATCATGCATCGCCATCGTCCTGTTACCGTGATCCGGTCGGTTTCTGCCGCCGCCATCTTTGCCGGCTGCGCCGGCGCGTTTGCGCAAGCGTCGCAACCGGCTGCGGCAGCGGCACCGCCCTCGGCACCGCCGCTCTCGGCGCAGATCATCAACATGGGCGGCATGGCCCCGGACGAGATCGGCCCGGTCATCGCCGAGATGGGTACGCTGCGCACCAAGACGCTGGTGACGGCGGCCAATGGCACGGTGGGCGTCCAGGTCGGCACCGTGGCCAAGCACACGCACACGTACTCCGACGAGATCCAGTATGTGATGT
>NZ_JABXEP010000461.1:0-437 GCF_013372605.1 Myxococcus sp. AM009 | reverse complement strand
ACGCATACGTTTGAAGCGACGGTGCCATCACACCCATCACAACGACAACAGGTGCTCCAATGTCATTTCCTCTCCACCGCCATGTGCGGCTTATCCTCGGTCTGGTCTGGACCACGGCATTCATGCTGATGCTGGCTCACCTGCTCTACGGTGAAGCAGCATCCCACCATCGGGCGCCGCAGCAGGAATCGACGACGATTTCTATGAGCGTGCCGTCGCTGCGTCCGGTTCCGATTTATTGATCCTGCCCCACCTGCCGCAAGCGTCGAGCAGCGTTGTGCGCATCCGGCCGAACTGACGGCCTCTTCTCCCCGTTGCTGATGCGTCTTTAGGACGCGCTCCCGGCGCCGCCACTGGGCTGTGCCGTGGTGGATGTTGGGCGTAGAATGCGCGGCGCTGTGTCTCGCCGTGTGTTCACCGCCCGCTATGCCTACGAC
>NZ_JABXEP010000460.1:0-437 GCF_013372605.1 Myxococcus sp. AM009 | reverse complement strand
GTCTACATGAACGTGCTGTTCACGGACTGGAACCGGCTTTTCTACAATGCGCTCGAGCAGAAGAACTACGGCGAATTCTGGACGCAACTGGGCCGCTTTTCATGGATTGCCGCGTTGCTGATCTTTGGCTCCATCATGCGGTTGTACTACTCGATGATGCTGCAGATGCGTTGGCGGACGTGGATCACCGGTAGCTTCCTCGACGACTGGCTCAGCAAGCAGGCGTTCTACCGCCTGGAACAAACGCACAGCGCTGACAACCCCGACCAACGGATCGCCGACGACCTGCGCAACTTCACCGATGCGACGCTCACCTTGGCGCTGGGTTTCCTGAATTCAGCTGTCACGCTGGTGTCGTTCTTCGGCATCCTCTGGGCGGTGTCGGGGCCGCTGGCGTTCAGCCTGGGCGGCCACGACTTCGTGATTCCCGGCTACAT
>NZ_JABXEP010000459.1:0-438 GCF_013372605.1 Myxococcus sp. AM009 | reverse complement strand
GCTGCTCCGTCCTGCGGCCGAAGACGTGGCGCTCCAGCGTCGCCATCTTCGCCTCCAGCGACGTCAGGCGCTCCTTGAGTTCCTCCGCCTCCTCGCGCCAGGGGCAGAAGTGTTCTTGAGGGAGCTCTCGGGGCACTCAGCCACAACACGTCGCCGCCGCGCCGCGTCCCGGGCTCGGCGCGTCAGGTGCCCGTGCGCCCGGGAGGCGTCCAGGCGGGCTGACGCCGCACCTGGGCCACGTCGATGCCGTCCAGCAGCATCGCCAACTGCGTGGCGTCCAGGTGCACCACCTGCGCGCCCTCGTCCACCGACGGTAGCCGGAAACGCCCCGTCTCCAATCGCTTGTACAGCAGCACGAAGCCGCCCCGGCTCCACGTCAGCACCTTGATTCGGTCCCCCTTGCGCGAGACGAAGGCGAAGAGGTGGCCCGAGTAGACG
>NZ_JABXEP010000458.1:0-438 GCF_013372605.1 Myxococcus sp. AM009 | reverse complement strand
TTCTTGAGCAGGGTGTCGGCGCTGGCGAAGCTGCCGGCCTGCACCGCCTCGGCGGCGGTGGCCAGGCCGCGCTTCATATTGGTGCCGTGGTCGGCGTCGCCGATGGCGGCATCCAGGTCGGTGAGCTCCTCGGCGTGCTCGGCGATGAGTGCGGCGCTGCGGCGCACCCAGGTCGCCAGGTCCGCCACGCTCAGCGAGTGGCGGGCGGCTCCCCCCTCTGCGGTCATGTCACTTCTCCTTACAGTCTCCTTGGGGTGCCCGCAGGCGATCGGGCACCCCGATTGTGTCAGGTCCTCACGCTCCCCAGCGCAGGCCGGGCGTGTTGACGGGGGCGTCCCACAGGCTCAGCAGCTCGGCGTCGGCGCGCACCAGGGTCAGGGAGCAGCCGGCCATGTCGAGGCTGGTGATGTAGTTGCCCACGAGGTTGCGGGCCACGGT
>NZ_JABXEP010000457.1:0-440 GCF_013372605.1 Myxococcus sp. AM009 | reverse complement strand
ATATTCATCTAGTCCAATATTGAAAATTTCAGATTTGTTAGAGAAGTAGTTAGCGTATTTGTCAATCAGAGTTTTAGTAAAATCGACTGCTTGTTTATTATTTAAGTCAACAGTTCGTTCAGATTTTTTACCAAAATAATCAAAGTTAGGATTCTCAATGCCAAGTTCTTTCATAGCATGGAGCATAGCATCCATATGTCCAGGACTATTGATAGCGGGGATTAGACCAATACCTTTTTCCTTAGCATATTGAACAAGCTCTGTCACTTCTGCCTGTGTCAACGCAGTACCGTTTGGATCGTCGTAGTAAGCTTTAGTTCCTTCGATAATAGCTTTTTTAACGTCATCACTAGCATAGGTTTTTCCGTTGGCAGTAATGGTCATATCATCGAGTAGGAAACGAAGACCATCATTTCCTAGAAGGAGATGGGCATCAGAGT
>NZ_JABXEP010000456.1:0-440 GCF_013372605.1 Myxococcus sp. AM009 | reverse complement strand
TATCTGCGACGATGGCGTCGGCCTCGGCACGGCCGCTGCGGCAATGCACGGATACGTCAAACCCGTCGGAGGCGAGTTGGTAGGCGATGGCGCGGCCAATGCCGCGGCTGGCACCCGTCACAAGAACGCGGCGGCTCATGTGGTGAGACTCCCTTGAAGATCGGTCGGCGGAATACCGCGATCATCGCACGCGCGGCGGGCAGTGCTGCGGCTGCGCGCGCTGCCTATCGAGGCAGGGTGCTGAACTGGCTGAACGCCCGCCCACCGAGGTCCAGCGCATCCATCACCGACCGTTCCACCACCGGCGCAAGCGACGTCATCATCACCATGACGAGCATCAGCCCCACCACCAGCGTGGCGGCGATGCCCACGGCAAACGGGTTGAGCGCCTGCGCCGTGCGCGAGAGCACGGCAAAGCCGAGGTTGACGATCATCATGAT
>NZ_JABXEP010000046.1:0-51875 GCF_013372605.1 Myxococcus sp. AM009 | reverse complement strand
GCTGATGAGCCGCTCACGCAGCGAATCCGCCAGGCGGCCGCGGCTGGCGGACGCCATCCGCGGCCGCCTGGCGGATTCGCTGCGTGAGCGGCTCATCAGCAGCATGCGCTCGGAGCTGGACTCGGCGCTCCGCTCGCAGCTCCCCGAGGCCGTCCGCTCCGCGCTCGGTGAGGCGATGCGCGCCGGTCCGTCCACGCCGCAGATGCAGCACAGCGGTGGTGGCGCCGTCGACCCCGAGCGCATCGCGAGCGCGGTGCGTGAGAGCGTGAGCGCCGACGTCCGCGAGCGCGTGGGCGAGATGGTCCGCGAGCGCGTCTCCGAGGTCGTCCGCAACGAGCTGTCCAACGGCGTGCACGCCCCGCAGGCGTGATGCGACGTCTCCCCGGAGGCGCGACGGTGAGGTCCGCCGCCCGCCTCCGGGGAGGCAGTCTTCAGGGCGACGTCCAGTACATCGGACCGCCGTTCCAGGTGGTCGTGATTTCCATTTGCGGCGCCGCGTTCCAGGGCGACGGTGTGGTGAAGCCGAGTCCGACGCCCGCGGGCTGCTCCGTGCAGCCGGACGTGAGGAGGGCACCGGCCATCAGGACGGCCCAGGACAGCGAGCGGGGGGATGTGTGTCGGCGCAGACGCATGTGGGGTTCTCCTCGAGGGTGGCGCATCACGGCGCCGTTGCGGAGTTGGACGTCTCGAAGGGGTAGCGCTGGAGCGCGAGCACCGCGCCGCTCGGGTCGGCGATGAGCGCGAGCGAGCCGCCCCGCGCTTCCGGGCATGGGGCCAGCAACACGCGGCCCCCCAGGGCCTGGGCCCGTGCGGCGAGCGCGGCGGGGTCCTTCACGCGGATATAGGTGAGCCAGTTGGGGCGCGCACCCTTCACCGGGTTGGCCAGCACGCCGCCTCGGGGATGCGGTCCCTGGGCGAGGACGTAGTGCGGCCCGCCGCCGAGTGGGCGTTCGCGGACCTCGTAGCCCAGGAGCTCCTTGTAGAAGCCCGCCGCGGCGACGGGGTCCTGGGCCAGGTACTCCATCCACAAGAACTGGCCCTCATCGGGCACGCCCGTGTCGGCCGGGTCACCGGGCTGGGAGCGCACGAAGCCCACCGCCGCGCCTTGCGGGTCGGAGACCACGGCGGCCCGGCCGATGTTCCGCACGTCGATGGGGCCATCGAGCGCCTTGCCGCCGCGGGCGCTCACCTCGGTGACGGCGCGGTCCACGTCGGGCACGGAGAGGTAGCCGAGCCACAGCGCGCCTTCGCGTCTCTCGGCCGCGTTCGCCGGATGGACGATGCCGCCAATCCAGCGCCCCTGGGCGCGGATGAGGGAGTAGGGGCGGCGGCCGCCTCGGATGTCCACGAACTCCCAGCCGAACAGGTCGCCATAGAAGCGCTTCGCGGCGGCGGGGTTGTCGGTGACGAGGTCGTGCCAGACGAACTTGCCGTAGAGCGGGGTGGGCGACAGGGGGATGGCCGCGCGGACCGCGCTGTCGGGCGTGGACGCGCAGCCGCCCTGGGTGACGAGCGTGCCTCCCACGGCGCACACGCTGGCCAGCAGGAGTCCACCGCGAAGCCTCGCGCGCCACGTGCCAGGAAATCTCATCGTCTCTCCTCGTGCCGCGGCCCAAGGCCGCTCGCGGGCTGGAGGCCTCGATATGAGGCGGCGGCCTTCGCGCGACAACCCACGGGACGCATGCGTGCGATTGTGGGTGGGGCCGCTGTGTCCGGCGTGACGCCGTCTGGCCCTCGGGCGCTACATCTGAACGGCGGCGGACTCCAGCGTCATCCGCGCGTGGGAAGCTCGCGAAACGCCATTCCTTCCAAACCGAGCTGGCGCACGGTCTCCATGAACCGTTCGGTGCAAACGATGACGGTGGCGTAGTCACCGACGCGGAAGACATCGCAGTCGACGGGCAGGGATGCTGCGTCAAGAAGGGGCTCGTCCGGCAATCGAAGCGCGACCCGGCCGCAGGCGTCGCATGGCGGAGCAAGGTCCGATGGAAGGCAGTCCGGATGAAGTCGGCCGCGAGGTTCGATTTGGAGTTCCAGCAACTCCGGGGGCTCCTTCTGGCGGAACCGCAATTCCGTTTTGCAGCCAAGCAGCCCCCTGATGCCTTGAACCTGGAGGCGCTCGAGAGCATCTCGCCGCACGAGCCACAGAATGTCCCCCTGTGACGTCAGTGGGCCGAATCTCCCAGAGGCAGTGCCCTCAAGAGGCCCCAGTTGCGTGCCCGGCGGAAGTTGCACGCCGGAGGGCACCCAGGGGCGAACCCACTCTCTCAGTTGCGCGAGTTCCGAAACGGGAACAGGCCAGGGGCGCACGAAGCGCGACCGCTCAGGCAGGTGAGAAAGGTCCACCGAGGGGTACTGGTGCCCGGCTCCACCCCACGTCACGCCACAGGCGTGGCACTGCACGCCGGGCAGACGCCACTTGTGCGTGGCATCGAAGCTGCCGGTGAATGCCGGCGTCCGCTCCTTGCGTATCCAGAAGCACCGCATTGTCCGTTCAGGTCATTTGGCAGCGAAGGGAGGTAGGATGTCAAACCTCTGTGAGGATGAAGCGGTCCTTGCCGTAGTTGCCCCTTCATCTCACTGACTTGACGAGTGCTTCGCGTACGCCCGAGAGTTGCTCCATGCTCGCATTTCGACTCTTCGCCATCCCTCTCGGGTTCCTAATTGGGTGCACAAGTGCTCCGAGTCGGGCTGTTCACCGACGGGATGCAATTCGGGCAATGAATGCAGCTGGGCCTGCATGGAGGAGCCAGGAAGGTTTTCAGGCTGTCCGATGGGGAATGAATCAGGAAGAGGTTCTCAGCACGGTGACATCCGCCATGCGCCTTCCTGATGGGAGCATTTCATCCGAAGCTACAGTTGCCGAACGCAGAGCGCAGGTAATGTACCGTTTTGCTGGTGGCCGTCTTGCAATGGTAGATGTTTTGTTTTTTGAAGGTGCGGATGGCCGAGGAAGCTATGCGGACCTGCGCCATTTGCTCGCTTTGAAGTACGGGGAACCAATGCAGGAGGAATCGACAGACAAGGCATTGGAGTCGAGGGCGGCTGGTAGGGCAGCACGAGAAATCGGAAGGGGATTCCGTGACAGTGCACGCCTAATCGCAGGGGACGACCGCGAAGAGTCGACTGCAGAGGCCATTCGCGATGAAGCGCGGGAAATGCGGGAAGACAAGGCGCTCGACAGGTTGGCGGGGAGTCCGTTCTGGGGTCGATCAGTTTGGGAGACGGCTGAGTCCACTATCAATCTTGTGTCATCGCCCTCCTATCAGGGCAGTTTCGCTCTCGTCGTCCACTACAGTAGCGTCATGTTGAAACGTGCGCTGGAATCCGAGCAGCTCAAAGAACAGATGCGCCGAGCGAGTGAATTGTGAAATTGAGTTGCTTGTGCTTGTGGACTGAGGCGTCTGCTGGCTCTCACCATGAACATTCCAGTCGCAAGTGGTGCCGCTACACCCGACGCGCCCGCGTCGTGACGGGGGGCATCTGGAGCCCCTTGGGCCTGGCGTGCAGGGACGTGTACGCCGCCACCGCCAGCAGGACGATGGCGAGCAGCGACCACAGCGCCGCCCACACCACCGCGGGCACGTAGGTGAGGTCCGCCAGGAGCGCCGCGTCACTCTGCGAGCGCACCTCGCTGTTCCACAAGTCCGAGCGCAAATCGAACAGCGCATACAGCGCCGTGAAGGCCGCGATGAACAGGTTCAGCGCGTCCACCGCGCCATCCGGCAGGAACTTCGCGCCCAGCGCGAGCACCACGGCGGTGCCCAGGCAGAAGAGCAGGGTGAAGCCGTCCCCCGCGTACAGCACGCCCATGACGGTGAGCCACACGCTGGCGGCGCCCAGCACCCAGCGGCGGAGCCGGAAGCGGAAGGTGGCCAGCAGCAGCCCCGCGCCGGCCACCGCGCTGCCCAGGTATCCCCCGGAGTAGACCGCCACCCTGGCGAACAGCCCCGGCGGCAGGCGGGACAGGCAGGAGCCCGACTCGTTGGCGGCCAGGTGGATGCGGTCCACCGAGCCCCCCACGAGCAAGGACGCCAGCGCGTGCCCGCTCTCATGCATCATCACCACCAGCACCTTCATGGGCCACAGGGCGGGCGAATCCCAGAAGTACCAGCCCACCCCCAGCATGAGGACGAGCAGGGCCAACCGGCCGAAATCGAGCTGTGCACCGCTGGCGGTCCGCATCGGTCGCTCCCTTCCTGGAACACCCCAACACGTGACACTACCGCGTCAGGGGCCCGAGCGGGGGACGGGGAGGCCGGGGCATGCGCGGACGCGCGGCGGCTACGGCTGCGGCACGCCCGACTCGTAGGCCTCGCGGATGGCCTGGGCGCAGGCGCGTGACTTCTCGCCCTCTCCATTCGCGCCGAGCTGGCGACTGCGGGCCAGGAGCATGTACCGGTTCCCGGCGGCGTTCACCCAGGGATAGAAGCCGAACGCTCCCGCTGAGGAGTGGCCCGTCACCGTCCACGCGCCATTGACAGTCTCTCCCTCAATCCAATGCCCGAGCCCGTAATACGCCGTGCCCGCCGTCCACGGCGTGAAGGACACGCCGGGGCCCCCCTGCCAGGCGGGGACGGCATCCGCGGTCAGCTTGGAGGACAGCGCGTACTGCCCGTTGAGCAGCTTCATCAGGAAGACGCGGTAGTGCGCCGCGCTGCCCGAGAAGCCTCCGGCCGGAGCGACGTCGCTGTCGGACTCCGGCAGGGTGGTGCCCAGCCGGGCGTTGAGCCAGTCCATGACGCTCAACACGCCCGTGCCCCGTCTCGCGCCGATATCGTCCAGGGCCAGCTTCTGCATGTGGCCTCCGTTATAGAAATACCGGCCATCCTGAAGCGGGCGGTAGGAGACGTCCTTGTAGGCGGGGCCGTAGCAATCCGAGACGCGCGTCCCGGCGTCCCCACACAAGGTGGTGTTCCCGTCGATGTAGCCGCTGGTGAAGTTGAGGCGCTTCTTCTCATCCGGGGTGAGGTTGGCGTACCCCTTCGACTGCACGTAGGCGCCCGCGTACAGCCACTTGCTCGCGGACGCGATGGGCATCACCGTCGTGGCCGACACGCCGCTGCCTCGCGGGATTCCATAGAGCGGCCCCGCGCCATCGCCAAGCTCCCAGTAGAAGTTCCCGAGCGGCGCGCAGCTCGCGGAAGCGTTGGCCGTGTCCAGCGCGGCCTGCTCGTACACCGTGAGGGCCGCGCGGGAGGTGCCCGGGGGCGCATCGGTGAGGGGGGCGACGGCGTCCTCGGCGGTGCCACAGCCGATGAGGCCCAGGGCCAGCAGCCCGCGCGCGGAGATGAGCGTCTTCCTTCTGTCGTGCTTCATGGGGTGATTCCTCCGGGGGAATGTCCTGTGAACCCGGGAGGCGTCCGGAAGTTGCGCGAAACGGGGACGTGGTGGCGCGGTGCTGCCCGTGAACAGGCCTGGCGACCTCCGCCCCTCGGCGAAGGCCACTGCGCAGAGGCCGCCTCGTCCGGGTGCGCCTTCCACGAGAAAGCCCGGTCTCCAGGCCGCGAAGCGTCACGGCAAAGGGAGTCGCTTGCGGGCGCCGGACGGAGTAGGGAGGGATACCATGAAGAAGACGCTCCTCCTCCTGTCGCTCGTGGCTGCCCCCGCTCTGGCCGGGGAAGGCAAGTGGACTCCCCAGCAGGTCCTGGAGCTGGACCCGGCGTGGTTGCGCGCCCAGGGCCTCCAGGTCTCCCCCAAGAAGCTCTGGGACCCGAAGCGTGGCACCGGCCTGCTGGCGGGCGCGGTGAACGTCGGTGGGTGCTCGGGCGCGTTCATCGCCGCCTCGGGCCTGGTCATCACCAACCACCACTGTGCCTTCGGCGTCATCCAGGAGCACAGCACGCCGCAGCGCGACCTCATCACCCAGGGCTTCCTCGCCTCCAAGCGCGAGGACGAGCTGCCCGGCAAGGGCTCCCGCGTCCAGGTGCCCCGCAGCTTCACCGACGTGACGAAGACGGTGCTCGCCGCGGTGCCCGCGAACGCGGATGACATCACCCGCTACAAGGCCATCGAGCGGAAGCAGAAGGAGCTGGTCGCCGAGTGCGAGAAGCGCCCCGCCACCCGCTGCCAGGTGGCGACGTTTGATGGCGGCGTCAACTACACGCTGGTGGACGCGGTGGAGCTCACCGACGTGCGGCTCGTCTACGCGCCGCCGCGCGCGGTGGGCGAGTACGGCGGCGAGGAGGACAACTGGATGTGGCCGCGCCACACCGGTGACTTCGCCATCCTCCGCGCGTACACCGCGCCGGACGGCGCCTCCGCGCCGTACAGCGACAAGAACGTCCCCTACAAGGCGGAGTTCTTCTTCCCGCTGGCCACCCAGGGCGTGAAGCCCGACGACTTCGTCATGGTGCTGGGCTACCCGGGCATGACGTACCGCGCGCTGCTCGCGGAGGAGATGGCCGAGCGCCAGTCGCGCCTCTACCCGCGCATGCGCGACGTGTTCGGCGAGGCCATCCGCATCCTGGAGGCGGAAGGGGAGAAGGACCCCGCGGGCAGCATCGCCGTCGCCTCGCAGCTCAAGGGCCTGCACAACGTCTACAAGAACTCGGGCGGTCAGCTCGCGGGCCTGAAGCGGGGCCGCATCGTGGAGAAGCAGCGCGAGGCGGAGGCCGCCGTCGCGGTGTGGGCGAAGAAGGCGGGCGCGAAGTGGCAGCCGGCGCTGGACGCGCGGGCCGCGCTGCTCGTCGAGCTCTCCGCCATCTCGAAGGCCTTCGAGCGTGAGTTCCTCCTGGCCGCGTCGTCGCGCCTGGCGCGGGCCCCGGCCCTGGCGGTGACGGTGTCGCGGCTGGCCGCGGAGCGCGCCAGGCCGGACCTGGAGCGCCGCCCGGAGTACATGGAGCGCGAGCACGTCCGCATCAAGGACCGGCTGGAGCGTGAACAGAAGAACCTGTTCCTCCCCGCCGAGCGCCAGCTGCTGCTGGCCTTCGTGCGCCGCGCGCAGGCGCTGGGCGCCGACGAGCGCATCGCCGCGGTGGACAAGCACTTCGGCAAGACGTTCTCTGAGAAGGCCGTCCTGGCGAAGATTGACGCCATGTACGCGGGCACCCAGGTGCTGAAGCTGGACGAGCGCCTGAAGATGGCCACCGAGTCGGTGGGCCAGCTCGAGGCGCGCAAGGACCCGCTGCTCGCGTTCGGCCTGGACCTGGCCAGGGAGCAGGCCGCGCTCGACGAGGTGAAGGACCGGCGCCAGGGCGCCTCGCTGCGGCTGCGGCCGGAGTGGCGCAAGGCGGTGCTGGCGCACGCGGGCAAGCCGGTGGCCCCCGACGCCAACAGCACCCTGCGCGTGAGCTTCGCCAAGGTGCGGGGCTACGCGCCGCGGGATGGCGCCATCTACACGCCGCAGACGACGCTGTCGGGCATGCTGGCCAAGCACACCGGCGAGGAGCCCTTCGACGTCCCGGAGAAGGTCTCCAAGGTCGCCGAGGCGAAGCGCTTCGGCGCGTGGCAGGACAAGAAGCTCAAGGACGTCCCGGTGAACTTCCTGTCGGACGCGGACACCACCGGCGGCAACTCCGGAAGCCCCACCGTCAACGGCAAGGGCCAGCTGGTGGGCGTCAACTTCGACCGCGTCTGGGAGAACGTGGCCAACGACTTCGGCTACAACCCGGACGTGGCTCGCAACGTCAACGTGGACGTGCGCTACATCCTCTGGATGCTGGACCAGGTGGAGGACGCGGACGTGCTGCTGCGCGAGCTGGGCGTGCGCAAGGGCCCGCCGGTGGCGAGGGAGACGCGCTGATGTCGGACGCGGGGGACGGCTCGCTTCCTTTTCCGGTCTTCAAGCCGGAAGAGCGCGTGTGTGGCAACTGCAAGCTGTTCAGCCCGCAGTCGGTGGATGAGCGCCGGGGCTGGGTGGGCGCATGCCGGCTGCACTCGTGGCGGGGCAACTTTCCCCCGTCCGCGCCCATCTGCGACAAGTACACGCCCCGGGGGAGCGCGGCCCCCCTGGCGGCTGCACCCGCGCGCGAGCGGACCGCGCGCAGCGTGGCGCCGGTGGTGGTCCGGCGCCGCGCGGACCCCAACGACGTGGTGGACCTGGAAGGGTTGAGCATGACGCGTGAAGAGCTGATGGACATCTTCCGGGAGGCGTCTGGCTTGCTGGACTCGCCGCCCCTGGCCAACAAGTGGGAGGGCGGCACGATGCGGCTGGTGCCCGCCAACACCGAGCTGCAGCCCAAGGACCTGCCCATCGACAACCTGTTCCACAAGGTCGTCATGGTGCGAGACAGGCTCCGGGTGCTGGAGCAGAAGCTCAACGCGCACCCGAAGCTGTCTGACGCGGAGAAGGTGGAGCTGCAGAGCTACATCACCCGCGTCTACGGCTCGCTCACCAGCTTCAACGTCCTCTTCAAGGAGAAGACGGACCAGTTCGTCGGCTCGAAGAGCGAGGACTGAGCCCGTCCCCGCTCAGGGCTGCTGGCCGCGCTCCTCCATCAGGCAGAGCGTGCGCTGGCGGGCGCGGTGGAGCGTGCTCTTCACCGTGCCTTCGGGGATGCGCAGCAGTCGGGCGATTTCCGGGTAGCTCAGCCCGCGCACCTCGCGCAGGTACAGCACCTGTCGCTGCTGCTCGTTGATGTCCTCCAGCGCCTCACCGAAGTGGCGCTCCATCTCCGCGCCCACGGCGAGGGCTTCCGGGGACAGGGGCTCCTGGACATCGTGGCTCAGCCTGTCCCGGCGCTTGCGCGCCCGCAGCCAGTTGATGCTGCTGTTCACCATGACCCGGTGCAGCCAGGTGCTCCACGCCGCGCGGCCGCCGTAGCCGGGGGCGCGGCGGGCGAGCCGGGCGAAGACGTCCTGCACCACGTCTTCCGCGTCGGCGGTGTCACCGACGATGCGTCGGGCAATGGCCAGCGCGCGAGGACGGTGCTCGGTATACAACTCGGACAGCGGCGGAAGCGCGTATGCGTGCATGACGGGTGCTCTCCTGACACGCCGGGATGGACGTAACAGGACAAGGAACGAACGAGCCGCCAGAAGGGTCTATCGCCCTCCGGGGCCATGCACCGTGGGACACAGTCTTCCGGGCGGGGGCGTCCATCCGCGGACACCCCCACCTCCCTGGAAGACAGCGGCTACTCCTGCTCGTCCTGCTTCGTGAGGCCCCAGTCCTTCAGCCGCTTGAAGAGGGTGGAGCGGGCCACGCCCAGCTCGCGGGCCACGCGCTCGCGGTTGTTGTTGTACCGCCGCAGCGCCGCCTCGACGATTTGTCGCTCCAGCTTCTCCAGCATCTGCTCCAGCGTCATCCCCGGCGGCAGCTCCGGCACGGCGATGCCCGTCTCGCGGTTCAGCTCCTGGTCGAAGGAGATGTCCCCCGCGTCGATGAGGGGCCCCTTGCGCAGCAGCAGCGCGCGGTGCACCACGTTGCGCAGCTCGCGGATGTTGCCCGGCCACGCGTGGTGCTGGAGCCGCTCCAGGGCCGCGGGCGTGAAGCGCACGGACTGGCCACGCGGGGCGTAGGTGCGCACGAAGTGCTCCGCCAGCGCGCCCAGGTCCGCCTTGCGGCTGCGCAGCGGCGGCAGGTGCAGGGGGATGACGCAGAGCCGGTAGTACAGGTCCTCGCGGAAGCGGCCCTCGCGCGCCGCCGCCAGCAAGTCCCTGTTGGTGGCGGCCACCACGCGAACGTCCACCGTCTGCGGACGGCTGGCGCCCACGCGCTTGATTTCGCCGCCTTCCAGCGCGCGCAGCAGCTTGGCCTGCAAGTCCAGCGGCAGCTCGCCAATCTCATCCAGGAAGAGCGTGCCGCCGTCGGCCTCTTCGAAGGCGCCCTTGCGCGCGCCCAGGGCGCCGGTGAAGGCGCCCTTCTCATGGCCGAAGAGCTCGCTCTCGATGAGCTCCTTGGAGATGGCCGCGCAGTTGACGGGCACCAGCGGCCGGTTCGCCCGCTGCGAGCAGGCGTGGATGGCGCGGGCCACCAGCTCCTTGCCGGTGCCGGACTCGCCCAGAATCGTCACCGCCGCGGAGGACGGGGCCACCCGCTCAATCAGCTCCGCCAGCTGCCGCACGGATGGATCGCCGCCGATGATGCCGTGGAAGGCCGTGGGCTCCTTGCGCGAGGTGGGCGCGGCGGGCTCCAGCACCAGCTCCGTCTCACCCACGCGCAGCACGGTGGGCAGCGGGACCTCCGCCTCGAAGATGCGCGCCGGGCCCAGCCACGTCCCGTTGGTGGAGCGCAAGTCCACGACGTGGAAGACGCCGTCGCGGCGGGTCACCTTCAGGTGCCGGCTGGATGCGAAGCGGTCCTGGAGCACCAGGTCGCAGCTGGCGTCCTTGCCCGCCGTGAAGCCGTCACCCGTGAAGCGGTGGACGGACTCGTTGAGGCCCTGCTTCACCCGCACCTGCGCGGGCTGCCAGCGTGGGGCCTGCGCGTCGCGGGACTGGACGGACGTCGTGTGGCCGACCTCGGTGGTGACGTCCGCGCCCTCGCTGCCGCCGCTGATGCGGAACACCGCGCGCCACTGGCCCAGCGCCAGGTCCGCGCCGTCCGGCAGCTCGCCGTGGGTGATGGACTGGCCGGCGACGGTGGTGCCCTTGCCGGACAAGTCCTCCACCCGGCAGCGCTCGCCGTCCCACAGCAGGGCTACCTGGAGGCGGCTCACCTCGGGGTCGGGAATGGCGACGTCGCTCTGCTCGCCGCGACCAAGCACCAGCCGTGCCCGGTCCACCCCCACCCGCAACACCTCCTCGCCACGACGAAAGAACACCAGCTCCGGCATCCCAGCCCTCTGTGCAGTCCAGCCCGTGAGCGCTTTACACGCCCTGGCGTTCCGCTTTCAACCCCGCGCCCCGGCAGGCACGCCAAGGAGGCGGTCGTCAGCGCCGCGGGAGGAACGTCGGCCGGTTGAGGAAGCCGCCGAGCCGTGCGGCGCGGAAGCTGGGGTCCTTCTTGTCCGGCGGGAGGATGGTGACGCCAGCGCCCACCAGGCCCAGCCGCTTCTGGAACTCCGGGTCCAGCTTGATATTCACATCCATGCCGGGCTCGCTGTACTCCAGCCGCTTGCCCAGCTTCAGCGTTCCGGTGGCCAGGGCCTCCAGCTCGTTGCTCTTCAGGCGCAGCGACTCCACCGTGCCCAGGCCCTTGACGAACTGGATGCGTCCGGTGAGCGCGCCCAGGTCGATTTGCGGCAGGTCCATGGGCACCGCCGTGCCGCCGCCCATGGGGATGGCCACCTTGCCGCCCTTGATGACCATGTTCCGGGTGTCCAGCGTCAGCTCGCCGTCGGCCTGGGACAGGTCCGCCTGCGCGCCGCTCTTGGGCATCGTCAGCGACAGGGCTGCGTTCAGTTCGCCGTCCAGGTCCAGGCCGGTGAAGGCCGGCAGGTTGCCGCCGGAGGCCTGGAGCCCGTCCGCCGTCACCTTGACGCGCGTGTCACCCAGCAGTCCCACGGAGGCGCTCAGCGTGCCGCCCATGACGCTGGCGCGCATCGCGACGCCCGGCGGGAAGAGGGCGGGGCGCAGCGCCACGCTCTCCAGCACCAGCGGCTCGCCCAGCTCCGCGGCGCCCAGCATGCCTTCGCCCTGCGCGAGCGACGCCACCGTGTCCGCGCTCAGCGGCTGGGGCGGCTTGCTCACGCGCACGTTGGTGGCGGTGATGCCCGCCAGGCCGGGCCGCAGCGAGCCGATGCGCACCGCGAGCCCCGCCTGGGCCGCTTCGCTGACCAGCCGCTTGCGGATGGCGTCGTATGGGAAGGTGATGAGCAGGCCCACGACGAAGGCCACCACCGCGAACGCGGCGTAGCCGAGGAGAATCTTCCAGCGGGCGGCTTTGGAGTCAGAGGACATGGGTCAGGGCTTCATCCGGTAGGTGGCGACAGTGGTCCACGCCGTCAGCGTGTCCGACGCGGGCCGCGGCTCGATGCGCAACAGCTTCACCTTCACCACGCCTGGACCGCTCTCCACCGTCTGCAGGAAGTCGGTCAGCTTGCGCAGGTCCACGTCCGTGAAGGTCAGCTCCACGGCGCTCTCCACGATTTTTCCGTCGCCGATGCCCACCTCGCCCTTGGGCGTCATGTTGGGCACCTGGAGACCGGCCAGCGTCGCCTTGTCCTCGATGTAGCTGATGAGCTGCACGTTGTTGGACGTGAGCTGCTGCTCCACCGACTGACGGTTGGCCTGCGCCTCGCGGAAGCTGGCGGCCAGCGTGTTCACCTCCTGCAGCTTGGTCAGCTTCTCCTCGGTGCGCTTGCGGTACCCGGACGCGCTGTTCGTGAACGTCATCACCACGGCGAACAGGACGAACACCAGCACCGCCGCGCCGGCGATGGACACCATGCGGCGCTCGCGCTCGCTGAGCCGCTCGAACCACGTCTGGATGGGGGCGAAGACTTCCTGAAGCTTGGCCATGGTCAGCTCTCTCCTCCCTGCTCACCAGGGCATTGCACCTGCACGTCCAGGCGGAAGGACATCTTGCTGCCGTCCCGGGTCTTCTCCACCTTGCCCTGCCGGACGTCCTTGAAGCAGTCGTGGCCCTTGATGGCGTTGGACAGCGTGTCTATCTGCTTCGAGGAGTCCGTTTCGCCCTCGAGGATGACGCGGCCCAGGTCAATCTGGATGCGGGTGAACTTCACCGGCATGTCGTCCGGCACGCGCCCCGTCACCTCCGCCAGGAGGTTGACCGCCGTCAGCCGGGGCAGCGCCGCCGCCGGGCTCTCCACGCCCGCGAGCATGTTGAGCGCGCGGTTGTAGTCCTTCTCGCACCGGCCCAGGATTCGCTGGGTGGTGTCACACAGCACGGCGTCCACCTGCGCCTCGCGCCGCGCCAGCACCGAGTTGCGCACCACGCCGAACGCGATGAGCAGCAGGATGAGCGTGGCCGCGAAGGACGCCAGGAGTCCCAGCTTGTCCTTCACGTAGTCGAAGTCGCCCTTGAAGGCGAACTCGCCCCGGCGGAGGTTGAAGCGCGGCGCGCGCACGCCCGCCGCGTTGCCGCGCAGGGCCAGCGAGTACGCCTGGGCCGCCACGGGCTGCTCCGCCTCGGGAATCGGCTTTGCGTCCGCGGGCAGCGCCAGCACCCGCACCGGCAGGTTCAAGTCCCGGGAGAGCTGCTCGGCGAGGCCCGGCAGCTTCGCCGTGCCGCCGCACAGCACCACCGCGCCCACCTGCTGACGGCTGCGGGCCGTGAAGGCCTTGAGGGTGGGGCGCAGCTCGCGCAGCAGCGGCTGCAGGCCGCGCACGAAGGCCGCCGCCGCGCGCTCCGCGTCCGGGCCCTGGGCCGCGCTGGCCACCGCGCCGTGCTGCTCCTTCCAGTGGTGCGCCTCCGCCAGCGACGTCTGGAACTCCGTCGCCAGCGCCTTGCTCAAGTCCTTGCCGCCACCGGAGAAGGTGCGCGCGAACTGGACGCCCTCCCCGGGCTTGCCCACCGACACGGTGGTGCGCTCATGGCCGATGTCCACCACCGCCACCGCGCCGCCTTCACCCGTGCCCTGGAAGAGGCCCGGGTGCTGCTGGAACAGGTTCTGGTAGGCCAGGCCCGGGTGCGTGACGATGCGCGGGTCCACCTTCAGCTCGGCCAGCAGCGCCAGCAGCGCCGTCAGCTCCTCCTTGCGCACCACGCCCACCAGCAGGTCGCTGGCCTTGTCCTTGCCTTCGCCGTCCTTCAAACCCACGACCTGGTAGTCGTAGACGACGTCGGAGATGTCGAAGGGCAGCTGGCTGCCGATTTCGAAGGGCAGCGTCGCCTCGACGCGCCGGGCGTCGGAGAAGGGCAGGCTCAGCGCGTGCGTGGTGAGCGCGGGGCCGGGCAGGGCGACGACAATCTGGTCCACGTTGCCCGGCGGGAGCTGGCCCAGCAGCTCCTGCACGGCGGCTCGCAGCGTGTCGGCGCGCTCGCCCTCCTGGGCACGCCGGACCTCGGCGAACCCATGGGTGGTGTGCGTCTTCGTCTTCGCCTCCAGCACCACGCCCTTCACGGCGTGACTGCCGAGGTCCAGGCCAAGGATACGGGCCATGCTATTCCTCTCTCCAATACAGGAGCCGGCCCAGGGTGTCGTCGAGCCGGATGACGGCGGTCAGCGTCTTCTGCACGCTGCCCGCTTCTCCCACAGATTTGATGGTGAAGGTCTGACTCTTGTCGCCCACGAGCCGGTTGCCCGCGACGTTGGACTTCACGGCCGGGTCCACCAGGATGCCCGCCGCTTCCACCACCGCGACGAAGTCCTGCACGGACATCCCGAAGAAGCTGAACATGCGCGCGGCGCGCACCCGTTCGATGAGCTCGTTGAGGAACACCGGATCTCTCAGGCGCGGGTCCGGCCGCGTCTGGTCCGCCACCGACATGATGGCCAGCCCCATCATCACCGGGTCATCGGTGTTGATGTTGGGCCGGCGGTTGATGTCCGGAAAGACGGTGAGGCGGTCCCGGAACGCCGACATGAACTGGTCGTTGACGCCGTGGACCCGGTACAGCTCGTCCACGCTGTCGAAGCGCGCGTTCTTGGGCTGATAGCTGGGTTCATAACGGCTGTAGGACGCGCCTTCATCCGAGAACCCGCCCGGCAGCGGATTCACCGGGTCCACCGGGTTGAAGGCCGAGCCTGTCCGGTCGTCGTCCGCCCAGTCCTTGAGGGCCAGGAGGACGTCCTGGGGCGTGCTGCGCACGTTGTTGGCGTCATCCCGCTCCCAGAGGAACTCGAAGCGCGGGTCCGCCATCATGTCCATGAGCCGCAGCGCCGTGGGCCGCGCGTCGCCGGCGCCCGCGATGAGGCGGTGGACGTTGAGCTTCTCTTCCTCGTCGGTGATGGTGGCCAGGAAGCAGCCCTCGAAGCCGCCGAACGAGCGCATGGTCATCTCCGAGGCCACCTCGCGCGCCGCCGGGTCCGCGTCCTCGTCATCCAGCTTGAAGTTGTCGTCCTGCTCGGGCTCCAGCGCGGACAGCTCTCCGCCGCCCGCGCCGTCGTTCTTCACCAGCCCGCGGAGCATGTGGCAGTCCACGCGCGCCATCTTGAAGAGCTGGATGTTGAGCGAGGAGGGCTGCACCTGCCCGGCCTGCGGCGTGCCGCCAATGCCCAGCTGCCCCAGGATGGCCGCCGGGTTGGGGATGGGCGTCTGGTCCACCTGCTTCTGGAAGCGCAGCAGCAGCCGCGACAGGGAGATGCCCGAGCGCGCCAGATAGTAGGCGCGCACTTCGTCCCGCTGGTTGGCCGCCAGCTGCAGGTCCACCCGGCTGTTGTAGGCGAAGTCGGTGGCAATCACCGTCAGGATGGCGATGGAGACGATGGCGATGATGAGCGCCACGCCGCGCGAGCGCCGCTCACGCCGAGCCGGGCGGGGCAGGGGCCTTTGTCGCCGCCGGGGCGGCCGCTGGAAGAAGGGCAGGGGCATGGCTCAGTACCTCGGCAGCTCCGTGTTGAGCATGATTCGGGCCTGGGTGACGTAACGGGCCTCCTTGCCGGTTTCGTCCACCGCCGTCAGCGTCACGCGCACCCGGGTGGGAAGAATCGCCTTGCGCTCGGTGCGCCGCGTGTCCCACTCGTCGTCCCACTCCTTCTTCTCCGAATCCCAGTAGGCGAACTCCAGCTCCTTCACGCCTTCGAAGAGCACGTCCACGTGGCCGCCCTGCTCCATGCGCTCGTCGATGTTCGGGTTGACGCGCCGCTTGAGGTCCTGCCGGCCGCGGGCCTCCCGGTCCTCCGACGCCTCCACGAAGTACTCGACGATGGCCTGGTCGGACTCCTTCACGTCCGTGTAGAGGCGCTGGTGCGCGAAGGTGGTGAGCAGCAGCTTGCCACGCTCCCCCACGAAGTTGGTGGGCCGGTCGTTCTGGTCCCGGAAGCGGGTGGAGTCGTAGCGGTCGCTCACGTAGGCCGAGCCAATCTCGCGCGCCATGCGGTTCATGGCCACGCGGACCTGCCGGTAGCGGTCCGCGTCCACCTCCACCGTCTCCTTCGCCGTCAGGCCCGTCTGGAAGGCCATGGCCACCACCGTGCCCATGAGGGCGGTGATGGCGACGGCCACCATGACCTCCATCAACGTGAACCCGCGCATGCGACGCCGCATCATTGCACCCCCCGGGGGCCGCCCGGCATCAGCGGGTTGCTGCCCATGTTGCCGCCGCGGCGGCCCAGGTCCTGCTGGGCGTCACCCAGGCGGCGCAGCGGCTGCCGCGTCGCCGGGTCCAGCATGATGCCGTTGGGGCCGGGGATGGGGTTGGCCACGGGCCGCCCGTCCTGCGTCACCCACTGGTTGTCGGAGCCTCCGCCCTGGGCCGCGGCGGCGCCGCCGTTGCGGTCCGAGCCCGGCCCGAGCGACACGACGTGCGTCACCAGGTCGATGCTCTCCACCTGCGTGCCTTCCTGCCAGTAGACGGTGAGATGCACCTCGCGGACCGTCTGGGTGATCTGCTCCACCATCTGCGTGAACATGGGCTGGGCCATGCCCATGGCCGCGCCGCCCATGCCGCCCAGGCCCGCGGCCTGGGGCCCGCCGGAGGACGCGCCGTCCGTGCCGCCGGCGGCGCCTCCGAAGAGGCCCGCCAGTCCGGACAGCGGGTCATCACCGCCGCCGCTGTCGCCAATGGGCAGGTTGAAGATGGCGCCAATGAGCTGGTCCGGCGTCACGCCGTCCGTCTTGGGCGCGATGATGCGCGCGCGCCACTTGAACTGGTTCCAGCCTTCATCGGAGAAGTCCCCGGACTCCTCCTGGTCGTCCAGGCTGAAGCCGTCGTCGTAGAGGTCCTGCTCCAGGTCCGTCATCTTCGACCGGGCCAGCAGCGACGCCACGGTGAGGCGCTTGGTGTAGACGTGGTTGGACACCGCGCCCGCGTTGAGGTCGAAGATGGCCATCAGCGCCAGCCCGAGGATGGCGAGCGCCACCACCACCTCCAGCAGCGTGAAGCCCTGAGCGCGCTTCATCGCGGCACCTCCAGCGCCTCGGCGACAATCTGCACCTTGCCGGTGAGCGGTGACACGTCCAGCGTCCAGACGTTGTCTCCCTGCTGCACGTAGACGTAGGCCTTCTCCGTGTAGCCCTGCGGGAAGAAGTAGAGGTACGCCACGCCGTTCTCCACCGGCTGACGCTGGTTGCGCGTCCACACGGAGACCTTGACGTCCGCGGGCAGCTCCCGCGCGGGGACCTCTTCGGACGTGTAGGAGGAGAAGCGGGCCGCGTTCTCCACGCGCAGCTGCTCACCCTCCAGCAGTTCCTGCGCGCTGGGGGCGTTCGTCCCGCTGCCGCCGCCCAGGTAGTTGCGCCGCTCGTCACGGCCGCTGCCGCTGCCCCGGTTGCGCGCGGCGCGCTCGCGCTCGCTGTTCTCCGCGCGCAGCGTCTCGTCGCGGTCTCTCGCGGTGGTGACGGCGCCCTCCGCGCATTCAGCGTGATAGCGCGTGGCCTGCTCGCTCTTGGGGTCGGGAATCTCGAAGACGAGCCGGCACGTCTGCCCGCGCAGCGCCGCGGAGTCATAGAGCGAGCGGATGAGGCCCGCCAGCTCGCCCGCGCTGCCCTTGGCCTTGGCGCCGGTGATGGAGCCAATGCCCATCACCGCCGCGGAGAACAGCATCGCGACGATGATGATGGCGATGGAGATTTCGATGAGCGTCAGGCCACGCTGGTGGCGGTGGCTCCGCTTCGTCATGGCTCCCCCCAACCGGCGGCCAGCACACCGCCACTGCTCAGGTCCGCGTCAGGCCCCGTTCCGCCCGGCTTGCCGTCCGCGCCGTAGGAGATGACGGCGCCCGTGGAGCCGTCCATCCAGTACACGTAAGGGTGGCCCCAGGGGTCCTCCGGCACGCGGTCCAGGAGCCGGGCCTGGATGAGCGGGGTGAAGCCTTCGGTCTTGGTGGGGAAGCGGCCCATCAGCCGGTGGTGGGACTTGAACATGCCCTCCAGCTTGCGGATGTCCGTGCGCGCCCGGCGCTGGCTTGCGTCCAGCGTCCGGTCCTCCGTCACATAGACGAGCGTGAAGGCGAGCCCCGTGGCCGCCACGAAGACGAACGCGAGGAGCATCCGCCCCAGGAGCCGGCGGCGGTCCGGCCCCTCGTGCGAGGGCGTCGGGGATGGAATGGCGTCGTGCTCTTTCATGCCCAAGCCCTGTCAACGCGTGGCGCGCGCGACTTGTTCGTTACTTGTTCGCGGTGGCCGTGTCCGCGGACGAGATGTCCGCGTCGCTGCCCTCACCGCCGGAGGCGCCGTCCGCGCCGTAGGAGATGATGACCGGCTTGCCGCCCTCGTTGATGTAGACGTAGTCGTTGTTCCAGGGGTCCTTGGGCATCTGCTCCAGCGCCTGCACCTCCACCAGCGCCTGCAGGCCGGAGGCCGTGTCCGGGTACTTCCCCTTCTTCGTGTAGTAGAGCTTCATCGCGCCCTGGATGTTCTTGATGTCCAGCGCGGCGCGGTCTCTACGGGCCGCCTCCAGCTGCGGGATGACGGCCACGCCCACCGCCGCGGCGATGAGCCCGAGGATGGTGATGACCACCATGATTTCGATGAGCGTCATGCCGCGGTTGCGGCGCTGCTTCTTCTGCTGCTTCTGGCTCTGGCGCATGTCTGCTCTCCATCCCGGGTGACTTTCTGGCAGTCCACCCTGGTGTCGTCGTGTCTTCTTGTCAGGGCGTCCGGGCGCTGTCCGCCGCCCCGGCGGGCGGGCGCGGCTGCTGGGGACCATACAGCCGGGCCCCCACGGTCAGCAGCGCCGCCGCCATGGCGACCATGGCCGCCAGGGTGACGCGTTGAATCCAACGGTCCGCCATGTCGTTCATCATTCCGCCACACCTCACCGGATGGCCGAGTTCACCTGCAGAATCGGCATCAGGATGGAGAGCGCGACGAATGCAATCACCGCGCCCATCACCACGATGAGGAGGGGCTCCAGCAGCGAGGTGAGGGCGCTGATGCGCACGTTCACCTGCGTCTCGTAGTTGTCCGCCACGCTGGTGAGCATCTCCTCCAGCTGGCCGGAGCGCTCGCCAATGGCGACCATGTGGTACACCAGCGGGGGGAACTCCCCGGAGCGCTTCAGCGGGTTGGCGATGCTCTCGCCCTCGCGGATGGAGTCGCGGGCCTTCTCCACGACCTCCGCCAGGACGGTGTTCGTCATGATGGCCTTGACGATGTCCATGGCCGCCAGCAGCGGGACGCCGCTCTTGAGCAGCGTGGACAGCGTGCGGGCGAAGCGGGAGATGGACAGCAGGCGCACCAGGTTGCCCACCACGGGGGCCTTGAGCGTGAAGCGGTCCCACTTGGGCTTGCCCGTCGGGCTCTGCGTCCAGCGCATGAAGAGGACCACGCCCAGCGCCATGCCCGGCAGCAGGATGAACCACCAGCTCTGGAAGAAGTTGCTGGAGGCGATGAGGAAGCGCGTGCTCAGGGGCAGCGTGGCCTTCATCGTCTCGAAGATCTTCGTCACCTTCGGCACCACGAAGACCATGAGGGCCACGAGGATGCCGCCGCCCACCACCATCATGATGGCGGGGTAGAGCATGGTGCTGAGGATCTTCTGCTGCAGGCGGGCCTGGTTCTCCGTGAAGTCCGCCAGGCGCGTGAGCACCGCGTCCAGCGCGCCGGAGGCCTCGCCCGCGCGCACCATGTTCACGTAGATGCTGGGGAAGATTTTCGGGTGCTGGCCCATGGCGTCCGCCAGGGACGAGCCTTCATTGACGCGCTGCTTGATGTCGGAGAGGGCGCGCTTGAAGCGCTCCTTCTCCACCTGGTCCACCAGCGCGCTGAGCGACTCCACCAGCGTGACGCCCGCGCCCAGCAGCGTGGACAGCTGGCGGGTGAAGATGGCTACGTCGTCGGTGTTGACGCGCCCCCGGCCCAGCTTGCGCAGGTCGATGTCGCGCGCCACCAGCGCCGCGTTGGTGCCCTTGGACACGGCGGCCCGGCTGCCTTCGGCCTGGGCCAGCACGTCCGTGAGGAAGATGCCGTCGGCGCGCAGCTTGGACCGCAGCGTCTTGGGTGAGTCCGCCTCGAGCAGGCCCTTGATCTGCTTGCCCGCGGAATTGAGACCTCTGTACTCGAAGACCGGCATGGTTCAGGAACCCCGGCCCCTCCCAGGGAGGAGCTGTCGGCTACATGTCCTCCTGGGTGATGCTGAGCACCTCGGCGATGGTCGTCTCGCCCAGGGCGATCTTCCGCGCGCCGTCATCCAGCAGCGTCGTCATGCCCTTGGACGTGGCGGACCGCTTGATGGTGGAGGCGTCCACGTTCTTCAGCACCAGTTGGCGCACGTCGTCATCCACGGGGAGGAACTCGTAGATGCCGGTTCGCCCGCGGTAGCCGTTGCGGTTGCAGGAGGGACAACCCGTGGCCTTGAAGATGCGTTCCACGCCGTAGCGCTGCTTGAAGGAGGCCACTGAATGGCCCAGCTCCTTCAGCTCCGCGTCCGTGGGCTCGTGGGGCACGCGGCAGTCCGGGCACACGCGGCGCACCAGCCGCTGGGCCAGGATGCCGGTGAGCGAGGACGCCACGAGGAAGGGCTCCACGCCCATGTCCACCAGCCGCGTCACGGCGCCCGCGGCGTCGTTGGTGTGCACCGTGGACAGCACCAGGTGGCCCGTCAGCGACGCCTGGATGGCGATCTCCGCCGTCTCCTTGTCGCGAATCTCGCCGACCATGATGACGTCCGGGTCCTGGCGGAGGAAGGAGCGCAGCCCCTGGGCGAACGTCAATCCAATCTTCGGGCTGATGGCCATCTGGCCAATGCCCTTGAGCTGGTATTCGACCGGGTCCTCGACGGTGAGGATGTTGAGGTCGGGCGTGTTGATCTTGGACAGCGCGCCGTAGAGCGTCGTCGTCTTGCCGGAGCCGGTGGGGCCCGTCACCAGGACGATGCCGTGCGAGCGCTTGATGACGGCTTCCATCGACTCGAGCGTCTTCTGGCTCATGCCGATCTCCGCCAGGTCCAGCAGCGTCGCCGTCTTGTCCAGCAGACGCATGACGATGCGCTCGCCGAAGGACGTGGGGATGGTGGACAGGCGGATGTCGATGTCGCGGCCGGCCAGCTTGATGCGGATGCGGCCGTCCTGCGGCAGGCGCTTCTCCGCGATGTTGAGCTGCCCCATGACCTTCACGCGGCTGACGATGGCGTTCTGGTAGCGCTTGGGCGGCTTGATGACCTCCTGCAGCACACCGTCCACGCGGAAGCGCACCAGCAGCTCGCGCTCCATCGGCTCGATGTGGATGTCGCTGGCGCGCTCCTTGGCGGCGCGGAACAGCACGGAGTTCACCAGCCGGATGACGGGCGCCTCGTCGTCCTCGTCGAGCAGGTCCTTGGGCTCGTCCAGCTCATGGGCGATGGCGTCCAGGTCCTGCGTTTCCATCTCGTCCACGAGCTGCTCCGTCTCATTGACGGAGCGGTCGTAGACGCTGTTGATGGCGTCGGTGATGGTGGAGCCCAGCGCGATGCGCTGGCTGACGCTCTGGCCCAGCAGCACGCGCACGTGGTCCAGCGCCGCGGTGTCCAGCGGGTCGGCCACCGCCACCGCCACCGTGTCCCCCTCCAGGGACAGCGGGAGGATGCGCGACTGCTTGGCGAAGTTGATGGGGATGCGCTTGACCAGCTCCGCGTCCACCTCTTCGGCGAAGATGCGCGCCAGGTAGGGCAAGTCCAGCTGGTGCCCCAGGGCCTTGGCCACGTCCTCCTCGGAGACCGCCTTCATCCCCACCAGGGCCTCGCCAATGCGCTGCCCCTTCTCGTCCTGGACGGCGAGCGCCTCCTGGAGCTTCTCCGCGGTGAGCGAGGGGACGATGGCGCGCAGGATCTCCCCCAGTGGGCGGCCACACAGGTAGGCCTGTCCGTGCGCCACGAGCTGCGTGGCGTCGTTGCGCGGGGAAGCCGCGCCGCTGGAGGCGGCGCTGGTGAGGATGGGGTCGGCGGTCGGGTTCATGGCGTCTATTCCCCCGCCTCCGGCTGGATGCGCAGGCTTTCGGCGTCTCCCGCCTCGGGGACCGGGATGGCCTCGGGCGGGGGCTGCTCGAAGTTCTGCGGGGCGGGCACTGGTTCTTCCGAACCATCCGGAGGCGGGATGCCTTCCCGCACCGCCGGTTCACCTTCCTCCGCCGGGGCAACAGGCGCCTGCCGCTGCGTGGAGGGCACGGCTCCCGGGCTGCTGCCCGGGGGAGGGGTCGGGGCGATGATGCGCTCGCCGGATACACCCGGACCGCCGTTCTCCGCGCGCTGCTCCTCCTGCGTCACCTTCTGGCCCATGCGCGACAGCGGACCGGGCTTGCGGGTGAAGTCCACCGCCACGTCGTAGCCGGGCACCTGGCCATAGAACTGCTCCACGAACTGCTGCCGCTCCTTCATCTTGCGCTCGAAGATGACGCGGAAGTCCTCCGGCCCCCGGATGATGTAGGGCGTCAGGAAGAGCAGCAGGTTCGTCTTCGTCTTGCGGCGCGTCGTGTCGCGGAACAGGTGGCCCAGGAGCGGGATGTCTCCCAACAGCGGCACCTTGGACACGCTCTCCAGGGTGCGGTCCTGCATGATGCCGCCAATCACCAGCGTCTCCTGGTCGCGCGCGATGACGGTCGTCTTCGCGCTGCGGCGGGACGTCGTGGGGCCGAGCACCGGGTCGGTGGAGGCGATCTCCTCCGTCTGCTGGTTGATGACCAGGCGGATGTAGTCGCTCTCGTTGATCTGCGGCTTCACCGTCAGCTTCAGCTCCACGTTCTGACGGGTGATGGGGGCGTAGAGCGACCCCAGGCCGCCCAGGCCGCCCAGCAGGCCGCCGCCCAGGCCACCCGCGACGCCGCCGGTGCCCACGCCGCCCCCGAGCGAGCCCAGCGAGGACGGGTTGAAGCCGGACTGGAAGGGCACGTTCTGGCCCACCGTGATCTCCGCCTCCTCGTTGTCGCTGGTGAGGATGTGCGGCGTGGAGAGCACGTTCACATCCGAGCTCTGCTGCATGGCGTGCAGCACCACGCCGAAGGCCGGGATGCCCAGCTTCTCCAGCGCGGGGATGACGGGGCCCTGGAGGCCGGCGAGGAAGCCGCCGTAGGACGCCAGGCTGGTGAGCGACAGGGACGGCGGCAGGCCGTTGCCGGAGGTGTTGGTGCCGATGAGGCCGGGCACCGGGCCATTCTCCGTGCTCAGGCTGAAGCCGCTGTGCAGGTTCATGCCGAACCGCGCGTTGCGGTCCAGGTTGACCTCCATGATGACGGCCTCCACGAACACCTGGCGGCGCGGCTTGTCGAGCTGCTGGATGACCTGGACGATGTTCTTGTAGTCCGCCGCGCTGGCGACGATGACCAGCGAGTTGCTGCCCTTGTCGGCCGAAATCTTCACCTCGCCGCTGAACAGCTCCGCCGCCTGCGTCGTGGTCGCGGCGGGCGCGCCCGGCGGGCGGGCCGGCATCGGCATGCGGCCTCGCTGGGGCGTGCCGCCGGTGCCCTGGGCCAGCGACTGGAGCGTGCTGGCCAGCTCCTCCGAGTTGGCGTTCTCCAGGTAGTAGACGTTGATGCGCCCGCCGCCGCTGGTGGGGATGTCAATCTGCCCGACGATGTCCTGGATGCGGTCGAAGGCCGCGGGGCTGGCGACGATGATGAGCTTGTTGGTGCGCTCGTCCGGGATGATCTGCGACAGCGTCACCGGACCGCCCGTAGCGCCCTGGGCCGCCTGCGCCGCCGCCTGGGCCTGGGGGCTGCCGGCAGGCAGGTTGCGCGCGGCGGGCTGGCCGGGGCGGGCGCCCTTGGCCTCGAAGAGGCGCTGCACCGTGTTGGCCACGTCCTGCGCGGAGGCGTACTGCACCTGGATGATGCGCATCTCATCGCTGGCGGCGCGCGTATCCAACTGGTGGATGATGCGCTCCAGGCGGTGGATGTTGGAGCCCACGTCGTTGATGATGATGGTGTCGGGCGGATACGGAATCGTGTCGCCGTCCTTGGACACCAGCTGCTGGAGCACGCCGCGCAGCGGCTCCACCTCCACGTTCTGCACGCGGAACAGCTTGGTCACCATCTGCTCGTTGGTGGTGTACGGCTCACCGTCCTCGATGATGGTCGGGATGGGGTTCTGCTTCGCCGAGCGCTTGTCGACGATCTTCATGAACCGGCCGTACTGGTAGACGGCGAGCCCGTTGGCGTCGAGCGAGGCGAGGAAGGCGGAGTAGAAGGCGTCCGCGTTGACCTCCACCCGGCCATTCTCCGGGCCGATGATGGAGATCTTCCCGCGCACGTTCTCCGGCAGGATGAAGGTGCGGCAGGTGGCGTCCGCGACCGTCTGGACCAGCTTTTCGATCTCCACCTTGTCGAAGTAGATGCCGTAACGGGCATTGCGGCGGGCCTCCTCGCACGTGGGCGTGCGGCGGGGACCCGCGTTGGCTTCACCGGCGTTGGTGGAGCCAGGGCCTTGAGGGGAAATCGTCCGCTCTCCGGCGGAGCCAGAGGGCGGTGAGCGGCGCTGGGCCTGCGCGGGAACGGCGAGCGCGAGGCACAGGCAAAGCATCCAGGACGGGAGCGTCTTCATGGAGGAGCGGGCGCTGCGGAGGTGATTAACGGACGTTGTACGACTTGCGGATCGGCGCACCGTTGCGCTCGATTTCGATCTCGATGCGGGCTGCGTCTTTCATCTTCGAATAGACCTCCAGCGCCTTCTCCGGGCTGTTGAGGTCGAATCCGTTGATGCGACGGATGACGTCGCCATTCTGGACGCCAATCTTGGAGTAGATGGAGTCCGGACGGATGGAGAAGAGCTTGAAGCCCACCGCCTGACCGTCCTTGAACGCGGGCACGATGCGCGCCTGCATGGCGACGCTGTTGAGGTTGTTGAGCGTCTTGTCGATTTCCGCGCGCGGAACCTCGTACTCATTCTCGCTGGTGGCGCGGATGCCACTGCCGTCACCAGGCGGCGCGGTGTTGGCCTGGGCCACCGGAGGCGAGGGCGGCACGAAGGCCCCGTCACCCGGGTTGCCGTCGATGAACTCGCGCCGACCGCCGTTGATGATGATGACGCGCTCGCGCTCGATGGCCTCCACGGTGGCACCCTGCAGGGAGTTGCCCACCATGAAGGTCTGCGAGCGCTGCGTCGTCATGTCCAGGATGGAGGCGAAGGACCAGTCGGGGTTGCT
Organism: Myxococcus sp. AM009; assembly: GCF_013372605.1. Classification (NCBI taxonomy): domain Bacteria; kingdom Pseudomonadati; phylum Myxococcota; class Myxococcia; order Myxococcales; family Myxococcaceae; genus Myxococcus; species Myxococcus sp. AM009. The sequence goes on along the minus strand of NZ_JABXEP010000046.1, from coordinate 26,877 downwards.
CGCCACCAGCGTGCCGAGCAGCTTCACCCGCAGGCCGCTCTTCACGGGCGCGGCGTTGGGGTCCACCTCCGCGGAAGCGCCGCCGGGCTCCTGAACCTCGGGCTCGGGCTCGGGCAGCCTGATGCCCGTCAGCCGCGACAGACGGTCCAGGTCGAGCATCGCCATGGCCGTCTCGCTGCGGCGCGGCTGTGAAGGCGCGCGAGCGGACGACCCCCCGGTGGGAACGGGGGAGATGGCGGACTCGACGAACAGGTTCACCGTGCTCGCCGCCAGCACTCCGACGAGCAGGATGAACACCAGGTTCACCGTCCAAAAGTATTTTCGAAAGAAGAGTTCCATCACGCTTCCAGGAGAAAGCCGGGCCCTCATTGAGCAAGCCAGGTGCCATCGCGGGCCAGGCGGGCAAGACAGGACCTACGGCCAACTACTTGAAATTATTTCGGAATAGCAGGCGCCCCTGACACGCGCTGTGGCCCCTGAAACCCCGCCGGACAAATTGTCAAAGGCAGGCGGGGGGCGGTGTGACGCCCTGTCAGTCGTCGGTGTCGGTGTCGGGGCCTGGCGGCGCGGCGCCGGGGCCGTCCCCGGTGGACTGCTCGCGCTCCAGCTTGCGGTAGATGGTCCGCGCGGCGATGCCCAGCAGCCGTGCGGCCAGCGTCTTGTCTCCGCGGGTGTGACGGAGCGTCTCGTGGATCACCCGGCGCTCGATTTCCTCCATGGGCGTGCCAATGGGGATGACGAGCTGTCCGGCCGAGCCCAGCGGGCCCTTTCGCACGGCTTCGGGCAGGTCGCTGGCCTCCAGCACCTCGCCGCGCGCCAGCACCACCGCGCGCTCCACCGCGTGCTCCAGCTCGCGCACGTTGCCGGGCCAGGCGTAGTTCTCCAGCACGCCCAGCGCCTCCTGCGAGAAGCCGCGCAGCACCTTGCCATTCTTGGCGGCGAAGCGGCGCAGGAAGGCGTCCGCCAGCAGGGGGATGTCCTCGCGCCGTGAGGCGAGCGCGGGCACGCGAAGCTCCACCACGTTGAGCCGGTAGTAGAGGTCCTCGCGGAAGCGGCCCTCGGCCACCTCCTTCTGCAGGTCCTTGTTGGTGGCGGCGACGAGGCGCACGTCCACCTTCACCGTCTGCGTGCCGCCCAGCCGCTCGATTTCGCCCTCGGCCAGCGCGCGGAGCAGCTTCACCTGGGCGGGCAGCGGCATCTCCCCGACTTCGTCCAGGAAGAGGGTGCCGCCGTGGGCGCGCTCGAAGCGGCCCTCGCGCCGGGCCACCGCGCCGGTGAAGGCGCCGCGCTCCACGCCGAAGAGCTCCGCCTCCAGGATGTTCTCCGGCAGCGCGCCGCAGTTGACGGCGACGAAGGGGCCACGGACCCGCTGGGAGAACTCGTGGACGGAGCGCGCGGCCAGCTCCTTGCCCGTGCCGGACTCCCCCAGCAGCAGCACCGTGGCGGTGGAGGGGGCCGCCTGGCGGATGGTGTCCAGCATGGCGCGGAAGGCGGGGGACTGGCCCACCATGGAGCGCCCGCCCGCCGCGCTCATCTCCGCCAGCTTCGCCTTGAGCGACTGGTTCTCCGCCACCAGCGCCCGCTTCTCCAGCGCCTTCTGGATGGCCTTCACCAGCGCGTGGCGCTTGAGGGGCTTGGTGATGAAGTCGTAGGCGCCGTCCTTCATGGCCGCCACGGCCGTCTCCACCGTGCCGTAGGCCGTCATCAGCACCACCTCCACGTCCGGGCGGATGGCGCGCGCGGCGCGCAGCAGCTCCTGGCCGTCCATGTTGGGCATCATCAGGTCGGTCACCATGGCGGCGACCTCCGGCCGGCGCAGCAGCTCCAGCGCCTCCGTGCCGTTGGCGGCGGCCAGCGTGGCCATGCCCTCGCGCTGGAAGATGCGGACGACCGAGTCGAGGTTCGCGCGGTCGTCGTCGACGACCAGGACCGTGGGGGATGTCATGTTGTGCGCAACCTCCTGCAAGTCGTGTTCCTTCAAGCGGATTCCTCGTCCGGCTCCAGTGGCCCTCCGCCCATCCGGCCAATGTCCTCGCGCCGCACCTTGTCGACGTTGAACTTCCGGGCGCTGGCCAGCATCCGGTCCACGGTGGCGTCGAAGTCCGGCTTCCCGCCGTCCTTGCGGAAGCGCAGGAAGTTGATGCGGGCGACGACGAAGTTCTTGAGGTACGGGCTCTGGAGGCCCCGCTCCTTGAGGGCGTCCACGACGGCCACCACGGCGTCATCCAGCTCCAGGAGCCGCCGGGCCCGGGCCTCGCGCAGGGGCAGGGCGTCCTGGAGCGGCGTGTCGAGGAAGTCCTCCACCGCCTTCACGAAGGGGTGGTAGGCGCCCGCGGAGAAGCGGGGGCGCTGCTCGTAGGCGGCACCCAGGGTGACGAAGGAGGGCTCCTCGAAGAGGTGGGCGAAGGCCGTCTCCGGCCCCCTGCGCTCCGCGCCCACCAGGCCGCGGTACATGCGGATGACCTCCAGCGAGCGCTCCTTGAGGTTGTGGGCCTTCTCCGTGTTGAGGGCCAGAATCTGGTAGGCCACGTCCTCCTCCGGCAGCACCAGGGCGACAATGGACTTGGCGCCCAGGAGCCGGCTGGCGTGCAGGCGGTGATTGCCGTTTGGCGTCCAGTACCGTCCGTCCTTGCGCACGGCGATGACGGGGTCCAGGAAGCGGTCCAACCGCTCCATGGCGCCGGCCAGCCGCTTCACGTGGGGCTCGGACACGTCGCGCTGGTAGGGCGTGGGCTCCACCTTGTCGATGGGCAGCACGGAGAACACCACAGGGTGGCCGCCCAGCGGGTCGCGGTACACGCCGAGCACCTCGCCGCCGTCCTCGCGCACCGCCTCCAGCAGCTGCGTGGGGTACTCCACCGAGTCGCTGGCCACCTCCGCGGGGGACAGGCCCCGGGACTTCGCCGCCGCCTTCTCGCGGCGGGGCTTGCGCGGCGTGGCCGCCTTCTTCACGGCGGGGGACTTGCGTGCGGACTTCGCTGCCATGGGCTGCACCCTCCTCGTGCTGCTTGGAGCGTTCTACGAGGGGGCCCTGACACGTCCCCCGCCGGCGCACGGTAGGGGGGACGTGTCAGGGTGGGCTACTCGCCCGAAACGGTGAGCTGCCGGAAGCGGACAGTGGGCGCGCCCACCGAGCCGCCGCGGAACTGGAGGTCGCTGCCGATGCCGTCCAGGTCCTTGAGCATCTGCAGCAGGTTGCCCGCCACCGTCACCTCCTGCACGGGGTGCGTCAGCTCGCCCTTCTCAATCCACAGGCCGTTGGCGCCCGCGGACAGCTCGCCCGTCACCGCGTCGGTGCCGTGGCCCAGCAGGGCGGTGACGTAGAAGCCGCTGTCCACCTCGCGCAGCAGCGCCTCCGGCGTCTTCGAGCCCGCCTCCAGGTACAGGTTGCTGGTGCCAATGGAGGGCAGCCCGTTGTAGCCGCGTGACGCGTTGCCGGTGGTGCGCGCCTTCGCCTTGCGAGCGGTGAACGCGTCGTAGAGGAAGGACTTGAGCACGCCCTGTTCAATGATGGGCGTGCGCCGCGTGGGCACGCCCTCGCCGTCGAAGGGCGCGGTGGCCAGCCCGCGGGGCATGAGGCCATCGTCCACCAGCGTGACGTGCGCGCCCGCCAGGCGCTTGCCCAGCAGCGGGGCCAGGAGGCTGGCCTTCTGGTACACGGCGTTGCCGTCCGCCGCGCCGGCCACGTCCGACACGAAGGACGCGGCCACCTGCGGGTCGAACAGCACGGGCACCTGCTGCGTCTTCACCCGCCTGGCGCCCAGCATCCGCACCGCGCGGCGCGTGGCCTCGCGGCCGATGGACTCCGGTCCGTCCAGGTCATCCAGGAAGCGGCGGTAGTCCATCCAGTAGCCTGTCTGGAGCCCCTTGCCGTCGGAGGCCACCGGCGCCGCGTACAGGTACACGTAGGTGCCGGAGTACGCGCCCGTCACGCCCTCGCTGGAGGCCATGTAGACCTCGGACACGGAGTCCCCGGCGCCCACGCCGTTGAAGGCGATGATGCGCGAGTCCTCCGCCCGGGCCGCCTTCTCCACCTCCAGCGCCGTCTTGATCTTCCAGTCCCCGGGGAGCTCGGCGACCTGGGTGTCGAAGAGCAGGCCGGTGTCACCGAAGCGGCCCAGGTCCTTGCCGGAGGGCAGGCCGTTGAGCTTGCTGGGGGCGGAGAACTCGGCCAGCTTCAGGGCCTGGTCCACGATGTGGTCCACGGCGCCGGGCTCGAAGTCGGACGTATAGGCGAAGCCCAGGCGGTCCTTGAGCACCACGCGCACGCCCACGCCCTTGCTGGTGGACTGCGTGAGGTCTTCAATCTGCCCCTGGTGCACGCGCACGCTGCTCTGGCGGCCCACCTCCAGGAAGGCCTCCGCCTGGCGGGCACCCTTGCGCCTGGCGCGCTGGACGATTCTCTTCGCGAGCTGCTGGTAGTCCATGGTTGGTGCTCTCTCTCAGGCGACCTTGGTTCCGCCAACGGTGATGTTGTCGATGCGCACGGTGGGCAGCCCCACGCCCACGGGCATGGACTGGCCATTCTTCCCGCATATGCCCATGCCCGGGTCCGGCATGGGGTCGCAGCCCACGCGTGACACGTTCTTCATCGCCTCCGGCCCCACGCCGATGAGCGTCGCGTTCTTCACCGGGCGGCCCAGCTTGCCGTCCTCGATTTGATAGGCCTCGCTGACCTCGAAGACGAAGTTGCCGTTGGTGATGTCCACCTGCCCGCCGCCGAAGGTGGCGCAGTACAGGCCGCGCTTCACCTCCTTGAGGATGTCCTCGGGGGCGTGGTCACCCGGGGCCAGGAAGGTGTTCGTCATGCGCGGCATGGGCAGGTGCTTGAAGGACTCGCGCCGCCCGCTGCCGGTGCTGCGCTGGCCCATGAGCTGCGCGTTGAGGCTGTCGTAGAGGTAGCCCTTGAGCACGCCGTTCTCGATGAGGACCTTGCGCTCGCCGGGGTTGCCCTCGTCGTCGATGTTGATGGAGCCGCGCCCGCTGGAGACGGTGCCGTCGTCGATGATGGTGACCAGGTCGGACGCCACCTGCTCACCCAGCTTCCCCGCGAACAGCGAGGTGCCCTTGCGGATGAAGTCCGCCTCCAGGCCGTGGCCCACCGCCTCATGCAGGAGGATGCCGCTCCAGCCCGGCGCCAGCACCACCGTCTGCGGGCCGGCCGCGCAGTCCACCGCGCCCAGCGTGGCCACCGCCTGACGCGCCGCTTCCCGGGCCACGTCCTCCGGGGAGAAGGCGTCGAAGTGGCTGAAGGGCACGCGCCCGCCGCCGCCGTACATGCCGGTGCGCTGCTCGCCGCCCTTGCCCTGGGCCACCACCCTCACCGAAAGCCGGCACAGGTCCTGGGTGTCCTCGGTGTAGCGGCCGTGGGTGTTGGCCACGGCGATGCGCCGCGTCTGGTCCACGTAGCCGCCGTTGACCTGCTTCACCCGTGCGTCGAAGGCGCGGGCGGCCTTGTCGGCGCGCATGAGCAGGCCCGTCTTCAGCGACACCTCCACGTCCATCAGCGGGGTGCTGACGTGGTAGTGGCTGGGGACCGCGGCGCGGCGCACGGGGAAGCTGCGCTCGGCGCCGCCACCCTGGGCAATCATGGCCGAGGTGGAGGCCGCGCGCAGCAGTGCGGGCTCGTCCCAGTCGTCGGAGAAGGCGTAGCCCACCTTCCCGCCGGAGATGACGCGCACGCCCACGCCCTGGACCAGGCCCGTCTGGGCGCTCTTGATGCGGGATTCTTCCAACTGCACCGCCGTGGTGAGCGTGCGCTCGACGTACACCTCCGCGAAGTCGCCCCCACGCTCCATGGCCACGGCGAGCAGGCGCTCGAGCAGCGGCTGGGGCAGCAGGGCGGCGGGCGTGGACCGCCGGGCCACGGGTGGGGCCAGCTTCGAAGAGGGGGCGCGCTTCGAGGGCGCAGACGCTCGGGGCATATTTCGGAACTCCCGCGGTGAAGTCGATGGGGTATGTGGCAGCCTACATAGGAGGGGGCGCCGCCGGGAGCAACGCTCAAGGGCCCCCGTTCTTTCCCTGATCCGCGGCCTGTCCGCATTCCCACCATGGAGACGGCGCTCTAAGATGCCCGGCGCTTCGAGACTGGAAACCGCCCCATGCCTCCTCGTCCTCCTCCCTCTTCCCGTGCTGGCGCCGGTCGTTCCGGTGGTGCTGCGGGTGAGGACCCAGACTCCATGAAGTCCCCCGCCCGGCGCCGCCCCGTGTCCGAGGACGAGGACTTCGCCGCGCCCGCATCCGGCGAGGACGGCTACCCAGACGACGGGCCGCCCAACCCGGACCTCTACGGTGAGGAGGAACCGGGCCGCTCCCGCACAGGTGAGACGCGCGTGGCCTCCGTCGAGTCGGTGGAGGCGGAGCGCCGCTCCCGCGACGAGGACGAAGACGACAACGCGGACGCCACGCGCGCGGGTCCTCCGGTGCAGATGGAGGTGCTGGAGGGGCCGGACAAGGGCCGCAGGAAGCGCTTCCAGAGCGTGCGGATGGTGGTGGGCCGCAACAAGGACTGCGACTTCGTGCTGGAGGACCAGTCCGTGTCCCGCCGGCACCTGGAGCTGGTGTACGGGCAGGCCGGCGTGGTGATGCGGGATTTAGGCAGCGTCAGTGGCACCCAGGTCAACGACCAGCGCGTGGACGAGTGCCTGCTGAAGCACGGTGACGAAATCTCCGTGGGCAAGACGCGCCTTCGCTTCGTGGACGAGGCGGAGCAGATCAAGGAGCTGCGCGCCCAGGCGGAGGCCCGCGAGGCGGAGGAGAAGCGCGAGCGCGAGGCGGCCGCCCGCGAGGCGGAGGAGAAGCGGAAGAACCAGGCCGCCGCGCGTGGCAGCGAGGCGGACCCGAACGACCCGCGCTTCAACGAGGCCACCAACGCCAACTACAAGCTGCCCGACTCGCTCAAGGAGGGCTCCGGCGGCAAGGGCGCGGTGGCCGTGCCCCGGTCCCGTCCGCCCATCCGGAGCACGCCGACGCGTTCGAGCGGCGGTGCCCTGACGGGCAAGCAGAAGGCGCTCATCGGCGGTGGTGGCGCGCTGGTGGTGGTGCTGGTCATCGGGCTGATGCTGATTCCGTCCGGGCCGCCGCCCCCGCCTCCACCGGACCCGAACGTGGAGCGGGCGAAGGTGTTGATGCAGCAGGCGCGCGAGTCCGTGCGCGCGGAGGACTTCGCCAACGCCGTCCGCCTCGTCGGGGAGGCGGAGAAGCTGGTGCCGGGCATCGACGCGGACAACCTGGCCCGGGGGGCGCGCACGCAGTTGGAGGTGATGACCTCGCTGGACGCGGTGCGGGGCCTCATCGAGGAGAAGCAGTTCGACGAGGCGCGCGCGAAGCTGGAGGCGACGCCGCAGGGCACGGCGAAGACGGATGACCTGCGCCGCAAGCTGGCGACGGAGCTGGAGGAGCAGGACATCGCCTGGCGGCTCCAGCAGGTGGAGGAGTCCTTCGCCTCGCGCGACCCGGAGACGATTCGCCCGCTGATTTCGCAGCTGCCGCCGCTGAACCGGCCGGCCTACGAGGTGAAGCTGACGGACCTGGAGGCCGAGCTGGCGAAGGAGGCCCAGGACGCGTCGCGGCGCAACCGCAACGCCGCGGCGCGCGCGGCGGAGCTGGCCAAGGAGCGGCGCAAGGAGTTCATCGCCGAGGCCTTCGCCGACGTGGAGCGCCGCTTCAACGGGGGGGACTACCAGCGCGCCGTCCTGGAGTGTGACCGGGTGATGGACAAGCACCGGGCGGAGAAGGACGTGAAGGACCGGGCCCTGGCCCTCAAGCGGCTGATTCCCCAGTTCCGGCGCGCGCTGGAGGACGGGCAGAAGAAGCTGGACGCCAACTCGCTGGAGGCGGCGGCGAAGCCCCTGCGGCGCGCGGCGGCGCTGTACCGCCAGATTGGCTTCCGGGGCTCGCTGGGGAACAGCATCGACGAACAGCTCGCGTCGTCCTCGCTGGCGGCGGGGCAGAGCGCGCTCAAGAAGGGCGACCTGGGCGCGGCCGGCGCGCACTTCCGCGAGGCGCTGCGGCTCAACCCGGGCGACGGGCGGGCGCGTGAGGGACTGGAGACCCTGCAGAAGAAGGCGGAGGAGCTCTTCCTCCGGGCCTACATCCAGCGGGACAGGGATCCGCAGGCCGCGGCGGAGATGTTCAAGGTCGTCATCGAGACGGCCTCGGAAGGCTCCGACGTCAAGCGCAAGGCGGAGATGTATCTGAGCGAGCTGCAGCCGTGAGTGGCGGCGGGCCGACCATGATTTGCCGGGGAGAAAAGGGATGAACGAGTCGTCGCTGCGTGAGCTCGGGATGGACCTCATCGAGGAGCGCCAGTTCGAGCGAGCCCTGGCCGTATTCGCCGAGGCGGTCCGCCGCGTCCCCGCGGACCACCGCGCGCGGATGCTGGCCGCGCGCTGCCTGGCGGAGCTGGGCGAGCGTGAGCGCGCCGTCACCGCCTACCACGCCTGCGCGGAGGGGCTGCTGCGCCGTGACTACCTGCTGTCCGCCATGGCCGCGTGCAAGCTGGCGTTGGACCTGGCGCCCAACGAGCGGCGCCTGAAGGAGACGCTGTTTCGCGTGCACGCGCGCGCGGTGCGCAACGCGCCGGGCCGCGCGGTGGTGCCCCCGCCGCTGCCGCCCGAGGTCCTCTACGACGGCAAGGTGGAGACGGACCTGATGGGGCTGCAGGGCGAGGAGCTGTCCAGCCGCGCCATCGAAGTGCTGGCCGCGACGGACCCGGGCGGCGCGGCGGACCCCAACAGCCGTCCGCCGCTGCCGCTGTTCGCGGAGCTGGAGCGGGATGCCTTCGTGGACCTGGTGCGGCTGATGGCGTGGCGCCGCGTGAAGCCGGAGGAGGCGGTGAGCCGCGAGGGCGAGCCCGCCGACTCCCTCTACGTGTTGGTCGCTGGCAAGGCGGAGGTGACGCGGCAGATGGAGGGCGAGGCGCGCACGCTGGGCTTCCTCGGCGGCGGCTCCATCTTCGGTGAAATCGCGCTGCTGACGGGCGCGCCGCCCACGGCGACGGTGTCCGCGGTGTCGGACACGGAGGTCTTCGAGATTCGCCGCGAGCACCTCAACGCGGTGGCCAAGAGCCACCCCTCGGTGCCGCAGGTGCTGGCGGACTTCGCGCAGCAGCGCATGGCGCGCAACCTGATGGCCACCTCGCCCATGTTCCAGACGATGCCGGAGTCGGAGCGGGGCGCGCTCTTGGGGCGCTTCACCTTCCGGGCGCTCCAGGCGCGGGAGAAGGTGCTGGTGGAGGGCGAGCACTCGCCGGGGTTGTTCCTGGTGCTGGCCGGGGAGCTGGTGGTGCAGAAGGAGGACCCGGCGGGCGGCGTGGTGACGCTGGGCATGCTGCGCGAGGGCGAGGTGGCGGGCGAAATCTCCCTGCTGACGGGCCTGCGCGCCACGGCCACGGTGGCGGCGGCGCGCAAGACGGCGGCGGCCTTCCTGGAGCGCGCGGCCTTCCACGAGCTGGTGACGGCCGTCCCGGACATCCGCACATACCTGGAGCAGCTGTCGGACCGCCGGCTGAAGCAGATTGGCGAGGCGCTGCGGCCCGCGGAGATCATCGACGCGGACGAACTGGTGCTCGAGCCCGAGGCGGCGTGAGGCGGCCATGGTGAACGTGACGCGCTCGCAGGTGGTGGGCGGGGTGCTGGCGCTGCTGGCGGCCGGCGCGGTGCTGTACTTCTGGCCTCGGCAGCAGCTCACCGTGGAGGAGGCCATTCGCCGCCAGGTGGTGGTGATGACGCGGGAGGCGGAGGAGAAGGACGTGGGCGGGGTGATGGCGCACGTCTCCGAGCGCTTCCGCTCCAACGGGCAGGGCGGCTGGTCGAAGAAGGACGTGCGCGGCATCCTCACCGCGCAGGTGCTGCGCGGCCAGTGGGTGCGCGTCTTCGTGACGAATTTGGAGGTGCGCGAGGTGTCTCCCACGGAAGGGGAGTTCAACGCGCGCTTCATCTTCGGCCGCTCGCAGGCGGAGAAGGTGGAGGACCTGGCCGCCGACAGCGTGCTGAGCGCCTACCTCATCGAAGGCGCTTTCGAGAAGGAAGAGGACGGCGAGTGGCGCGTGGTGCGCGCCCGCCCTGAGTCCATCAGCCCCACGGACCTACTCTAGGAGCGAGCCCGACTCCGCCTTCCAGGCCTTGGCCATGCGGGCCTGGCCGGCGGACTCCAGCCGCTCGCGGATGTCCTCCACGCGCTCCGCCAGCGCCTCGCGCGGAGTGCCTTGCGCCCGGGCTCGCGCGAGCCCGAAGAAGTAGTGCTGGCAGCCGGCGGCGTGCTCGCCCTGCGCGAAGAGTAGGTCCCCCATGGCGGTATAGGCCTCCGCCATCAACCCCGCGCCGCTGTCGGGGGCCACGGCGGCCAGCAGCGGGCGGGCGCCCTCGTAGTCCTTGCGCGCCAGCAGCAGCGCGCCCTTGGCGTACTGGGCCCGGGCCAGGTCCACGCCGCGCGCGGCAAGGGCCTTGTCGTAGGCGGCCAGGGCATCGTCCTGACGAGAGGCGGCCTCCAGCACGCCGCCGCGCGCCAGCCAGTAGCGGCTGTCCTTCTCCAGGAGGCCCACCTGCGTGCCGTCCGGGCTGGTGGTCCGCACCGGGCCGAAGGTGGCCTCGTATGCGTCCAGCAGGGCCACCGCGCCGTCGGTGTCGCCCGCGGTCTGCAGCGCCCGCGCGCCGTCCAGGTAGAGCAGGGGGGCGTTGCGACGCCGGGCCACGGCCGCCTCGAACGCCGCGCGCGCCTGGGCGTCACGCTTCACCGCCAGGGCCCGGGCCCGGGCGAAGAGGGCGTAGTGCTCATCGGGGACGGCCTTCAGCGCTTCGTCCGCGGCCTTCAGTGCCTCGTCGGGTGCGCCGCGGGCCAGCGCCAGCTCCGCCTTCAGCGCGCCCGCGCGGGCCTTCAGGCCGGGCGTCAGCTCCGCGCCTCGGGCCTCCACGCCGGAGAGCACCTGCCGCGCCGCCTCCGCCTTGCGCCCCTGGTAGGTGTGGGCCAGCGCGGTGGACACGCGGGCCAGCAGGTGGTCCGGGTTGACGCTGGTGGCCTTGGCGAAGGCCTCCACCGCCTGCGGGTACTGGCCTTCATCCAGCAGGGCCTCGCCGTATGCGGTGGTGAAGCGTGGGTCGCGCCAGGCCGCCTCCGCCGCGCGGGCGAAGGCCTGCCTCGCGCCGGGGAGGTCGCCGCGCGCCTGGAGCGCCAGGGCCCGGGCCAGCGTCAGCCGGGCGTTGTTGGCGCCGCGGGCCTCGAGCCCGGCCAGGTACTGCTCCGCCTCGGCGGCCTTGCCCGCGGCCAGCAGGTGCAGGGCGTGGGCGCCGTAGCGCTCGCCGGACTGCGACTCCAACTGCTCGGCGCGGGAGAGGTGCTCGCGGGCCTTGGCGTCCGCGCCGGGCTGACGGTGCTCCAGCCACAGCACCGTCTGGATGTCGGCGGCCAGGGCCTGGGCGTCGCGGGCCTCTGCGTCGAGCTGGAACAGGGCCTCCAGCTCCGTCATCGCGCGGGCGAGGTCGGCGGGGTTGCCACGCATGGCGGCCGTGCGGGCCGCGCGCAGGTGCTCCTCCGTCTGCTTGCGGACGGTGCCTCGGTGGACGAAGAGGGCCACCGCTCCCGCGAGCAGCACCGCCACCACGCCCACCTGAACCAGCGCGCTGGTGAGACTTTCGCGCCGCTGCCAGTCCTTGCGCCCTTCGGTGCCCATGGACCTGTCCCCCGCGCTGGAGTTGGATGTGCGCCGGCCGTGATGCCGGGTATAGGAGCCGCGCTCAGATAGGAATGGTCCCCCGGGCTGTCAACGGGGGGCGGCGGCGTGAACACGGACGTGGGAGGTCAGAGGTATGGCGGTACACACGGCGCTACCCCCCGAGGCATTCGAGCGGGTCGCGGAGGCATTCGGGCTGGGGGCTGTGCACGAGGTGACGCCCATTCCCCAGGGCTCCATCAACACCAACCACCGCGTGGAGACGCAGCGCGGGCGCTACTTCGTCCGGCACACCACGGTGCGCTCCGCGGACGACTTGCGCTTCGAATCCGCGCTGCTCGCGCACCTGGCCGCGTACCACTTCCCCGGGCCCGTGCAGTTGACGACGCTCGACGGGGCGACCTTCCTGGAGCTGGAGGGCGGCCGCGTCAGCGTCTTCCGCTGGCTGCCGGGCGAGGAGCTGCGCCACCCGGCCCTCACCGCCGACCACCTGGAGCGGCTGGGCGCGGAGCTGGGCAAGCTGCACCGCGACACGCAGTCCTTCTCCGGCTCGCGGGAGAATCCCTACGGCCCGGAGACGGTGAGCGGCTGGCTGGAGGCGCTGGCGGCGCACCCGGACGCGGCGCTGGCGGCCGTGGCGCGTGAGCTTCAACGCGACATGGAGACGTCGCGCACCCTGCGGCAGGGGCTGGAGCCTCGCGGCGTCATCCACGCGGACCTCTTCATGGACAACGTGAAGTGGCTGGGGGACCGCGTGGGCGCCTTCTTCGACTTCGAGATGGCGTGCCGGGAGGACTACGGCCTGGACGTGGCCATCACCCTCAATGCCTGGTGCTTCGACGGCGGGCAGTACCTGCCGGAGCTGTGCCGGGCCTTCATCCGTGGCTACGTGGACGTCCGGCCGCTGTCCGCCGTGGAGCGCACGAACCTCTTCGGCCATGCGCTCTACGGGGCGGTGCGCTTCACGGCGAGCCGCATCCGCGACTATCACCTGTCCCCGCTGCCGGCGGACAAGCTGGTGCGCAAGGACTACCGCACCTACCTGAACCGGGCCCGTGCCTTGAATGCCATGGGGCCCGAGGGCTTCGCCGCGCTGCTGGGCCTGTGAGGGCCCGGCGGCGTCAGATGCCGGTGATGATCTTCCAGGTGCCGTCTTCCTTGCGCAGCACCATCTGCTCCAGCTCGGACTCCTTCATGGGGCGCGAGTGGAGCGACGGCATCCGCCAGGTGGCGTCCCAGTAGTAGATGGCGGCGGCCACGTCCTCGCCCACCTGGATGCGGCGGATGCTCAGCTCGATGCGCGGGCCCTGGATGCGGGGGAACACCCGCTCCAGGTAGGGCACCAGGGTCTCCGCCGTCAGGTCGTCGCTGGGGTCGTTCGGCGTGCCGCCATCATCCCGGAACGAAGGTGAGATGAGCTTCTGGATGGCCTGGGCGTCCCGGGCCTCCAGCGCGGTGCGGTACTGCTCCATGACGGCCAGGATGGCGCGCGTGTCGGAGTTGTCGACGATGTCCGTGCCGGGGATGCGCTTCGGGGCGCACGCGGCCAGCAGGGACAGGACGCAGAAGGCGAGGAAGCGTTTGAGCATGGCGGGGCCTTATTGGGACAACCCAACGGAAGTCAACCCATTCCCAGGCCCCGCCAGGGGCGGGTGGACGACTAACCGGGGCGGATGACCTCGGCGATGAACCGGTTGAGCACCGGCACCTCGTTGTCGAGAATCTTCAGGCCCTCCGACTGGATGACCTTCTCCGCGATGAGCCCCAGGGGCTTGAGGAGGAAGGGCAGCTTGAGGGCGATTTCACCGTCCATCACCCGCTCCGTCTGGCCACCGCCCACGTCGCGGAAGCGCATGGTGCCGGTGTTCACCAACATCTTGGAGATCTTGTTCGAGGTGGGGACGTTCTCGAACCTCAGCTCCTTGCGGCGCTTGTCATAGGTGGACGTCTCGACAAACGCGAACCACTCCGGGGGCACCGTCTTGGGGCCAATCTTCTCGATGACGGGCCTGGGGCGGTAGCGCACGCGGCGGCGCACGACGTCTCCGTCCGGCTTCACCTCCAGGGGCTGCAGCTCCAGCAGCACGCCGTGGTGCTGAAGCAGGAACGCGAAGTACCGCTCGTCGAGGAGCGCGCGCTCCACCTCATCCACCGTCCCCTGAATCCGATGCCGCGACTCGAAACGCATCCACGTCCTCCTTGCCAGGCTGGCACGTCACCGCTGTCTGGCTGCCTGCCTAGCCGAAAAGCGTGGCTAGCGGAAAGCCTGTCGTGGCACGAGCAGTCCACGGAAGGTCTTCTCCTCGAAGTCGCAGCGCTCCCTCCACTCGTCGGCGGAGGCCCGGAAGGCGGCGCCAAAGTCTGGTAGTGCACCGACCTCGTGCCGCACCGCGCCGCAGTCGCCTGACAAGTAGGCGGACTCCACGCGCATGCGCAGGGCCTCGCGGCGCAGCGCGTCCGGCAGGCCTTCCGCCGCCAGAGCCTGTTGCAGGTAGCCGGTGGCCAGCGTGGGCGAGCCCACCTGCTGGAGCCGCCGGCCCATGAGGTAGTTGAGGAACGGGTCCGTGGGCACCGCGTCCAGGGCGCGCGCGAGGAGCAGCAGGCGCACCTCGTCCTGGCCGGCCCGGAAGTATGCGTCGATGGGGGCCTGGCGCGCGGCGTCCTCCATGGCGGCGAGCTTCACCTGGGCGGTGCGCGTCAGCTCCGGCCCGGCGTCCTTCGACAGGACGGTGTCGAGGAAGCGGCGGGCCTCGCCGGGCTGCTCACGGCGCAGCGCGACGTCCGCCCGCGCCATGGCGACCTCCGCCTCCAGCACGGCCTGTCCCTTCATGCGCTCGCCCACCGCGGCGAGCACGGCGTCCGCGTCCGCGTACCGCTCCAACTGGGACAGGGCGACGGCCTCGCCCAGGCGGAAGTAGGGCTCGTCGGGCTGGAGCTCGGCGGCGCGGCGGTAGCGCGCCAGCGCGTCCTCGGGGTCGCTCGCCAGCGCCTGCCGGGCGGCGTCCGACAGCCGCGCCACCTCGCGGGCGCAGGCGCGGGTGAAGAGGCTGCCGGCGCGGAAGCGCGCGAAGGCCCGCGCCACGGAGGCGTCGTCCAGGGGGAGCGCGTCCACGTACTGCTCCCACTCGGTGACGAGCTCTCCCAGGGGACGGCCGTAGGCGGCGTCGAAGTCCGCGTGGGCATAGACGGCGCGCAGCCGGTCCGCGCCATAGGTGTCCGCCAGGTAGCGCAGGAACGAGCCCGCCACGGTGTACGCACGCGCGGGCGCCGACTGGTAGAAGCCCTGCGGCCCCATCAGCTTGCGCATGTCTGGCGCCAGCTTCTGCCGGCGCATGCCCGCCGCCCACTGGTGCAGCGTGAGGTCGCCCTGCACCGGCCCGTCCGCGGCGACGGCGAACCCTTCGATGACGCCCATGAGCGGCCAGACGCCCAGCCGGGTGGTGACGCGGAAGGGGCCGCTGCCCGCGGGGGCTGCCATGACGTGCGCCAGCTCATGGTGGAGCACGGAGTGGGGGAACGGCCGGTCCTGGATGTGCAGCTCATGGCGCCAGGGCTTGGCGAACTGGGTGCGGCCGGCGCCCACCAGGCGCTGCTTCTCGTGTTCGTCGCGGTAGAGCCAGACGTGGATGGGCTCGGTGGGGGCCACGCCCAGGAAGTGCCGCGTCTGGGCCCAGCGGAACTCCAAATCCCTCGCGAAGCGGTCCACGTCCTCGCGCGGCTTGCCTCGCCAGTAGTGGAAGACGAAGTGCTCCGTCTCCCGCAGGCCGCCGAGCTCCTGGGTGAGCCACGCATCCGTCATCCGCAGGCCCAGGGCGGGACCGCGCGCCTCCATGTAGGCGATGGCGGCCAGGGGCAGCGCCAGGGCGGCCAGCGTCGCGCGGCGCAGGCCGGTACGGCGCAGGCGCCCGGTGCCCAGGTCCAGCAGGGCGCAGGAGAGCCCCGCGAGCACGGTGACCCACAGCAGCGTCTCCAGGCGGAACCAGCCGAGCGCGGCGGAGACGCCCAGGGCCTCGTCGTACAGGGGCCCGGGCATGTGCCCCAGGAAGTGGTTGAAGGCGAACACCTGGGGCCCGGCGACGATGGGCCACGCGGTGGGCACGGCGGAGACGAGGATGAGGAGGGCGTACAGCCCCACGGCCCGGCGGGGGCGCTCGGCCGTGAAGCCGCACAGCACGCCCGCCGAGGCGGCCAGCGCGGCCGAAGGGAGGGTGAGCATCGGATAGAAGCCCACCAGTGCGAACGGGTCACACTCGGTGCGCAGCCAGGCGAACAGGGTGGCCACCAGGAAGGGGGGCACCAGGACGCCGACGTTGAGGAGCAGGGCGGCACCCAGGGCCCGGGCCACCGCGCCGGCGGGCGTCTGGGGCCGGAGGGCCCCGGGGGGCGTCGGGGCGGTGCCCATGAGGATTAGGCGCTCCTGGGCGGCCGCGGCGATGCCCATCCCCCCTCCGAGCAGGCCCACGGCGATGGAGAGGGCCAGGCTCAGCTCGAAGCCGGGGACGCCGAAGAGGGGGAGCAGGACGAGCGCCGAGCCCCCGCCCGCGAGCAGGAGGCCGGTGGCCAGGACGGCGGGGCGACGCAACAGGCCAGAGGCGCGGGTGAGGACTTGCCGCATGGCCTCTCCTATACTCCCGGCCAGCATGTCCGAACAGAAGACAGGTCCAGAGCACCGCCAGAACGGGCGGGCGCCCATCGAGCTGAAGGTCGACTACAAGAAGCTCAACTCGTTCTTCGCGGACTACACGAAGAACATCAGCAAGGGTGGCACGTTCATCAAGACGAAGAAGCCGTTGCCCATCGGCACGCGCTTCCTCTTCAAGCTGACGGTTCCACACCGGGAGGCCCCCTTCGAACTGCTGGGTGAGGTCGTCTGGTCCAAGGCGGACGCGGACGAGCCCGGCATGGGCATCCGCTTCATCTACAGCAGCGAAGCGCAGCGGGTGGAGTTCGAGACGGTGGTGGAGGGGCTGATGTCCGACAGTCTCGGTGGCGAGCTGACGGAGAAGCTGCTCAACAAGCCGCTGCACTCGCACTCATGAAGCACGGCCTTCGGTGGATGGTGGTGGCGGTGCCGCTGCTGGCATCGGCCTGCCAGCAAGAGGCGCAGGGCAGCGCGCCCCGTGCCACGCCGAAGGCCGCCGAGCCCCGGCCGCGCGTCACCGACGTCACCGCCGAGGACTACGTCATGCAGCCGCTTCCGCGTGGATATGTGCGGCTGGAGGACGCATTCGGTGGAGCGCACCGGGTGGAGGTGGAGATCGCCGCGACGGCGGGTGCGCGGGCCCGGGGCATGATGTGGCGCAAGGAGCTGGCGGATGGGAAGGGCATGCTGTTCCTCTTCCCGCACGAAGAGGTCCAGGGCTTCTGGATGCGCAACACGCTCATTCCGCTGGACATGCTCTTCATCACTTCAGACCTGCGTGTGGCGGGCATCGTGTCGCGCGCGGAGCCCCGGTCGCGTGCGACGCGCTCCGTGGGCGCGCCCAGCCAGTACGTGCTGGAGGTGCCTGGCGGCTGGACGGAGAAGGTCGGCATCCGCAAGGGCAGCACCGTCCGCTTCGAGGGCGTGGCGGGCTTGGATATCGAGCCGTGAGGAACGGCCACGACCTCCGAACCAAAGTGACATGACCGACCCGTGGGACAATCCGGGCCCCGGCGTGGTGGGCGAATCTCGATGAGATTGACGAGACGTTGCTGCCCGCGGAACCCGGCGTGCTGGAGTCGTTCGCGTCACGAATCGACGCGCACTGGAGTCAGCGCCAGGCGCGGACGGCACGAGCCCGTGTCTGTGAATGAGCGCGCTTGCTCGGCAAGTCATGGACGGACCGATTCCACCCCATCACAGTCCGTGGTTGAGGCAACAACGCGTGACGCAACCGAGGGGGTATGCAGATGATTGGTATGACTATTACAGCGCCAGCTCGTACCAGACGCTCGTCGGACAAGTCGGGTGTGCGTGCGGCTCGACGCCAGTGGCCTGGGGACGCAGGTCGATGCACGTCATCGCGCGGCTGCCCGAAATGCCCTGCCCGTAATCAAGCTGGCGTGCGCCGCTCCAGGAGCTCCGTGGCGCGGCGGATGAGCTGCTGAATGGTGACGGTGCCCAGGAACCGCTGCTGGGCATCCGTGACGGCCACCGGGTCATAGAGCGCCTCGGGCGCGCGCTCCATGGCGAGCCGCGCCAGGGTGGTGAGCGCCATCCGGTCCTCGACGATGAGCGGAGCCACCTGCGCCGCGCCCTTCGTGCCCGTCAGGCGCCGCAGCACCAGCGCCTCCAGCCGCTCGCCATGCACCACGGCGACGTGGTCCACGTCGACCTTCTGCTGGAACAGCCGCTCCAACTCCTCGGGCGTGACGGGCCGCTCCACGCAGTTGCGGCGGATGACGATGCTGCCCACCGTCTCGTCGTCCTCGTCCTCGCGGAAGTCGAGCGCGCGCATGGCCTCATGGCGCCGCGCCTCGAACTCGCCGCTGGGCAGCACCGGCACGGGCGCGGGGCGGGCCACCAGGTAACCCTGCGCGTGCCGGATGCCCAAGCGGAGCAGCACGGTCAGCTCGTCCCACGTCTCCACGCCTTCGGCGATCAGCGTCGCGTTGACGCTGGCCGCGAAGGCCACCAGCGACTTCACCAGGTGCTGCTGGTAGCTGTGCCGGTGGATGTCCCGCACCAGCGCCTGATCCAGCTTGATGAACTGCGGCGCGCTGTTCACCAGCGTCACCAGTCCGGAGTGCCCCGCGCCGAAGTCATCCAGCGCGATGCCGAAGCCCAGCGCCGAGCACTGCCGCGTCAGCCGTTGTAGCAGCGCGTTGTCCTCGAACGCCGCCTTCTCCGTGATTTCGAGCACCAGGTTCTTCGGGTTCAGCCCGTAGCGCGCCAGCAACTCCTCCGTGGAGCCATCCCCGAAGCGCGGGTCGCTCAACACGTCGGGACTGACGTTGAAGAAGAAGGGCGCGCTGCGTTGCGCCTCTGGCAGCGTGGCGATGCAGCGCAGCGCGGAGGTCCAGCACGCGCGCTCCAGCTCCCACGTGTAGCCTTCCAAGCGCGCCTGCGTGAAGAGCACGTGCGGCTCGCGGAACTCGCCTGGTCCTCGCGACAGCACTTCGTGCCCGATGACCTCACCTCGCAGCAAGTCCACGATGGGCTGAAACACCGAGGTGACGCTCGGCTCGTCACCATTCCACAGCCAGGCGGGGGCTGGTGCGGAGGAGAGGGGCAGGCTCATGTGTGGAAATTGTAGCCGAACCCACCGCAGGCTCCATGCCCTCCCCGAAAGAAGCTGCAGGGCCGCATGTCATGGCGTGGCAAAACGCCAGGGCGAGGCCGGCGCTCAAGGCTCGCGGACCCTCGGCAGCTCGCCTGCCGAGCCAGACGCCGGGCTGCCGTCCGACGCATCCGAGTGCATGGAAGCCCCCTGAATCATTGGAACTACGTCCTCCATGGACTGAGCTTCCTCCGACTGAAGGGAGGAGAGGGCCCGGAAGCGGCGCGCCAGGGCGGACAGCTCCGCGGCCTTGAGCTGGGCCTGGCCGCTGCGCAGTGACAGCAGGGCCACGCGGGCCCGCTCCAACTGCGCCACCTCTACCCTCAGGCGGGCGAGGATGCGCTCGCGCCGTTGTTTCAGGCCGCCCAGCCGCTCCACCTCCTCGCCTAGGGAGGCCGCGGCCAGCTCGAGCTGACGTCGCGCGAAGGCATCCGTGCTGGCGCGGGCGCTGCGCTCCAAGTCTTCGCGCTCGGCCTGGAGGTCCGCTTGCGCGTGCTCCTCGAGTTGAGCCTCCACGCCCGCCCACTCGGACGCGAGCTCCGCCGCGTCGCGCGTCATCTTCCCCAGCGTGCGCGCCAGCTCCTCGCGCGCGGGCTCACGAGGGAGCATCGCCAGGGACTGGCCACATTGCCGGTACAGGTTCAACGCCCGCTCGGTCAGCGCATGGAAGTCACCGGCGAGCTGCGGCAACAGCGCCTCCACGCGCGCCTCCACGGGGTCCGCTGACAGCGCCAGGTGCGCGGCCACCGCGCTCAGTCCCACGAAGAGGCCCAGGATGCCGCCCGCCACGCCCGCGCCCAGCAGCGCCGGCGTGGCCAGGTCCGTCAGTCGCGCGGAGAAGACGCGGGACACTTCCATGCCGCCCAGCGTCAATCCCGTGCACAGCGCCGCGCCCAGTCCGAAGTGGAAGAGGGTGGGGCGCGCTTCTGCCACCTGGCCATTCTCCCCGCGCTCACTGAGTCGCGAGCGCACCAGCAGCGCCCCCGCCGCCGCCGCGCTGAACGCCACCGTCCAGCCTGGGGCCATGCCCAGGGCATAGGGCAGCGCGGTGAGGAGCACCCCCAGGCCCCCGAGCAGCACGCGGTCCCACCTGTCGCCTCGCGCACACCCGAGCACGACGGCGGCGGGGACCATCCACGCCAATGGCAGCGGCAGGCCCAGACGCGTGATGGCCAGATGCAGGATGCCGGCCCCGGCCCCCGCAGTGAGCGCGCGCGTCACGGTCTGTTCGAAGGCCTCGCGGTGATGGAGCTGCAATAGAGTGGCGTTCATCGACTCCCCACGGATGTAGGCCGGGCAGGAACTGTTCCTTTCACGCATGGGTGGCGAAAAAGGTCTGCGATGAAGAGCCCCGTCGTTCCCGAGACGATGCGCGCGCTGGTCCTCACCGCCTATGACGGACGGCCGGAGTCCCTGCGCGTGGAGTCCCGGCCGGTGCCCCGGCCCACCACGGGCCAGGTCCTGGTTCGCGTGGCCGCGGCGCCCATCAACCCGGCGGACTTGATGTTCATGCGCGGGCAGTACGGCATCCGCAAGCCGCTGCCCGTGGTGCCGGGCCTGGAGGCCAGCGGGACGGTGGTGGACTCGGGCGGCGTCGCGGGCCGGCTCCTGGTGGGGCGCCGCGTGGCGTGTGTGGCGCCCGGTGAGGGGGACGGCCTGTGGGCGGAGTACGCGGCGGTGCCGCTGGGCCAGTGCCTGCCCCTGCGCTCCCAGGTCTCCGACGAACAAGGCGCCAGCCTCTTCATCAACCCCTTCACCGCGTGGGTGTTGATGGAGCGCGCGAAGGAGGGCGGCCACGCCGCGCTGGCCCAGACGGCCGCCGCGGGCACCATGGGACGGATGCTGCTGGCGCTCGCGAAGCGACGCGGCGTGGCCCTGGTGAACGTGGTGCGGCGCCCGGAGCAGGTGGCCCTGCTTCAGGACCTGGGCGCGGAGTACGTGCTGAGCACCCACGAGCCCGAGTTCGAGGAGCGGCTGCTCCGCGTCTGTCACGAGCTGAAGGTGTCGCTCGCCTTCGACCCGGTGGGCGGCCGGCTCACCGGGCAACTGCTCCACGCGCTGCCGGAAGGCGGCACGGTCATCGTGTATGGGGCGCTCTCCGAACAGGAGTGCCGCATCGCGCCCGCGGACCTCATCTTCGGGCGCAAGCGGGTGGAGGGCTTCTGGCTGTCGGAGTGGCACCGCCAGGGCTTCGGCGCCGCGCAAATCAAGGCGCTGATGGGCGTGCCATCGCTGGTGGGCCAGACGCTGGAGACGCCCGTGCGCGCCCGGCTCCCGCTGGAGTCGGCGGGCGAGGCGGTGCGCATCGCCTCCGCGGACATGACGTCCGGCAAGGTGCTCTTCATGCCCGGGCAGGGGCAGTCACCGTGAGCCGGACTCACGCCTTGTCGCGGGAGATGGGGCCCGTCTTGGCCTTTGTCACGCGCAGGTAGTCCGCGGGAGCGAGCACGAGCTGCGTGCCACGCGCGCCCGCGGACACGGCGATGGCGTCGAACAGCGCCATCGTCTCGTCGACGTACACGGGGAAGTCCTTCTTGCCGCCGATGGCAGTGCAGCCGCCCCGGATGTACCCGGTGAGCGGCTGGAGCTCCTTGAGCGGCACGGTGTCCACCTTGCGATCGCCGCTGAGCCGGGCCAGGGCCTTCAAGTCCAGCTCCGCGTTGCCGGGCACCACCGCCATCAACACGCCGGTGCGGTCGCCGCGCGCCACCAGCGTCTTGAAGACCTGCTCGGCGGGCATGCCCACCTTGGCCGCCACCGTCTCCGCGGACAAGTCCTCCGGGTCCACGTCGTAGTCGCGCAGCGAGTACGTCACGCCGAGCGAGTCCAGGAGCCGGGCGGCGTTCGTCTTCACGGCCCTACATCCCCAGCGCGGTGGCGGCGGCCTGCACGCGGGCGAGCGCGTCCTCGGGCGAGCTGCCCACCGCGGACAGGTGCCCCATCTTCCGGCCCTTGCGCGCCTCCCGCTTGCCGTACAGGTGCAGGCGGACGCCAGGCATGGCCAGCACCTGCTGGAAGCGCGGGCCGCCGTCCTTCAGCCACAAGTCCCCGAGCAGGTTGACGATGGCCGCCGGACGCACCACCTCCACGGAGCCCAGCGGCAGGTTGCACACCGCGCGCACCGCCTGCTCGAACTGCGAGGTGAGGCACGCCACCTCGGTGGAGTGGAAGCTGTTGTGCGGGCGCGGCGCCAGCTCGTTGACGAGCACGCCGCCGTCCTTCAGCAGGAACAGCTCGATGACGAGCAGGCCCTCGACCTGGAGCGACTCGGTGATGCCGCGCGCCAGCTCCGTGGCCTTGTCCAGCACCGCGGGCGGCAGCGGCCCCGGCAGCAGCGACCACGCGAGGATGCGCTCCTCGTGGTGATTGAAGGCCGGCGGATACACCGCCACCTCCCCGTTGGGGCTGCGGGCCACCAGCACGGACAGCTCGGACTGGAGCGCCAGCGCGGCCTCCACCACCACGGAGCGCTCACCCAGCTCGCGCCACGCCTGGGCGGCCTCGCCCGCGGACGTCACCTCCACCTGCCCGCGCCCGTCGTAGCCGCCCTCGCTGGACTTCACGAAGCAGCGTCCGCCCAGCGCCTGGATGGCCTCGGCCAGCTCCGCGGCGGAGTGCGCCTCGCGCCAGGGGCCCAGGGGGAAGCCGCCCTTGGCGAGCCAGCCCTTCTGCCGGCCCCGGTGCTGAATCACGCGGAGCACGTCCGCGCCCGGGCGCATGGGCGCGTGCCGCGCCACCGCTTCCAGCGTGGCGAGGGGAATCTTCTCGATTTCGAGCGTCACGGTGTCGCACGCGCGCGCCAGCGTCTCCGCGGCCGCGGTGTCACCGAAGGACGCGGTGACACACCGGTCCACCACGGAGTGGGCCGGGCAGTCCGCGTCCGGGTCCAACGCCTGGACCTGGAAGCCGAGCGTGCGCGCGGCCAGGGCCATCATCCGCCCCAGCTGGCCGCCGCCCAGCATGCCAATCGTGCCGCCGGGCAGCACCACGCGCGAGCTCATGACAGCTCCCGGTGCGCCAGCACCTCGTCGGTGCGCGCCTTGCGCCAGGCCCCGAGCCGCTCGCGCAGCTCCGGGTACTTCAGGCAGAGGATGGCCGCGGCGTGCAGGGCTGCGTTGGCCGCGCCTGGCTTGCCAATGGCCTGCGTCCCCACGGGCACACCCTTGGGCATCTGGACGATGGACAGCAGCGCGTCCAGGCCGCTGAGCAGCGTGGTGGGCATGGGCACGCCGATGACGGGCAGCAGCGTCTTGCTGGACACCATGCCCGGCAGGTGCGCCGCGCCGCCCGCCGCGGCGATGATGACGGACAGCCCGCGCGACTCCGCGGTGGACGCGTACTCCATCATCCAGTCCGGGGTGCGGTGCGCGGACACCACGCGCACCTCGTGCGGGATGCCCAGCTCCTTGAGGATGTCGACCGCGGGCTGCAGGTGCTCCAGGTCGCTCTTCCCGCCCATGATGACCCCGACCCATGGGGTGACCGTGCTCGCCATTGGTGTGCGCGCCTCCGTGCGCTGTCCCGCCGAAACCAGGAGGAACGCGGAGATAGGGCGGGGGGATTCCGCGGGTCAACACGGAAAGGCGCGGGTGACACGGATGACACGCCGGCCTTCCCGCATTCCCGGTGTGCACCCGCACACAGGGTGGGGCAGGGGAGGAGCCCCTGCCCGCCACCCAGACGGCTAGGCCGCGGAGACGTTGCGGTCGCTGCCCTCGCGGTAGAGGGCCTCGATGGCGTCGTTGTAGCGGGCCACGACGTTGCGGCGCTTCACGCTCATCTTGGGGGTGAGCATGTCGTTGGCGACGGTGAAGTCCTCGCTGACGAGCAGGAAGCGCTGCGGCCGCTCATAACCCTTCACGTCGCGGGTGAACTCGTTCACCTGCTCGCGGTAGAGCTGGAGCACCTCGGGGCGCTTGAGCAGCTCCGGCATGGACGTCGTGTCCAGGCCCTTCTCCGTGGCCCACTTCTTCAGCGTGTCCACGTCCACGACGATGATGGCCACGTTGTACGGCTTGTTCATGCCGTGGACCAACGCGTTGGCGATGTAGGTGGAGAGCGTCAGCGACTGCTCGATGGGGCTGGGCACCACGTACTTGCCGTTCTCCAGCTTGTACTGCTCCTTGATGCGGCCGGTGATGTAGAGGTAGCCGTCCGCGTCCAGGACACCCATGTCACCGGTGCGGAAGCCGCCGTTCCCGGTGAACACCTTCTCGTTCTCCTCGGGCTTGTTGTAGTAGCCCATCATCACGTTGTGGCCGTGGACGACGATTTCGCCCTGCGTCGCCTCGCCGGTGGCCGCCGTGTCGATTTCGATGCGCACCCCGGGCAGCGCCTTGCCCACCGAGCCAATCTTCCGGTTGTTGGGGAAGTTGGCCGTGGCGATGGGCGACGTCTCCGTGAGGCCGTAGCCCTCGTAGACGGTGATGCCGAGGTTGTCGATGAACTCCGCCACCTCCTTGGAGATGGCCGACCCACCGGAGAAGGCGTACTTCAGCCGCCCGCCGAAGCGCGCGCGGACCTTGGAGAAGACCACCTTGTCGAAGAAGGCGTGCTGCAAGTCCAGCAGGCCGCTCGACTTGCCCGCCTCCGCGAGCGCGCGCCGCTGGGCCGCCACCGCGAGGCCGCGGTGGAACATGAACCGCGTCACCGCCTTCTCGCCGGCCATGCGCTTCTGCAGGCCGTCGTAGATGCGGTTGAAGATGCGCGGCACGCTGAACAGCAGCGTGGGCTTCACCTCGGAGAGGTTGTCGATGATCTTCTCCACCGCCTCCGCGATGGCCATGGACGCGCCCATGGACAGCAGCGCGTGCAGCTCCACCGTCTGGCCGAAGACGTGCGCCCAGGGCAGGAAGGCCAGGGAGCGGTCCTCCGTGCTCATGGGGAACACCTCGTGCATCGCCGACACGTTGCGGGCGATGTTCGCGTGGCTGAGCATCACGCCCTTGGGCTGTCCCGTGGTGCCCGACGTGTAGATGAGGCCGGCCAGGTCCGTGGGCTTGGGGCTCACCAGCGGCGTGGGCGTCTCCGCGCCCCGCCGCAGCAGCGTCGCGAAGCTGTCCGCGTCGCTGGGGGTGCCGCTGAGGCGGATGATGTGCTCCAGGTGCGGCAGCTCCGCGCGCACGGACTGGATGCGCTGCGCGATTTCATCCGTGGCACAGAAGACGACCTTGGCGCCGCTGTCGTTGATGATGAACTGCAGCTCCTTCACCTGCTGCGATTCGTACATCGGGACGTAGGCGCCGCCGAGCGTGTACGTGGCGTACGCGCCCACCGCCCACTCCAGGCGGTTGTTGGAGATGACGGCCACGCGGTCGCCCACGCCCACGCCCAACTGTGCGAGCCCGCCTCGCAGGTCGTCGACCATCTCTCCGAAGCGGGAGTAGGTCGTCCAGACCCACTGGCCGTTCTTCTTCTCCCCAAAGAGGTCGCGGCTGCCGAAGGTGGAGGTGCTGCGCTTGAAGATGTCGATGAGGGTCTGGAACTGCGGGAGCTGCATGAGGGGGGCTCCACTCGGAAACAGGTTGGTTTGAGGCGCCGCAGCTTAAGGCTGAACGCGTCCCGGGTGGGCCCATTCCTGAAACTTCACGCTCCACCTGCACATAATCGTGAACACGACGCAGTGCGGCGGGGCGTCTGGGTGACGTGCGGGACGACTCTCAGTACGTGGAGCCGAGCTTGCCGAAGCTCTTGAGGGCCTTCACCTTGCTCTGCTTCACGAGCGAGCGCCGGGCCTCTTCGCCCTCCGCGCTGTCGTACGCATCCATGACGGCCCGCTGCTCGGCCTGGTCCGCCGCCACCGCGGCGCTCCCGGACACCTCGCTGGCCTCGTCGAAGAGCGCCTGGTTGCGCTGGAGGTAGAGCTTCGCCTCGTCCTTGCGTCCCTCGCTCAGCGCCTCGGCCGCCTTCTGCATGTTGACGGCGCTGCGCGCCCGGGCGGCGTAGACGGTGGCTTCGCGGTCCTGGCGGGCGAGCACCTCCTCGCGCCGGTGGGTCACCACCGCGGACAGAGAGGCTTCGGTGGCCACGTCCGCGTCGCGGATGAGGTCGGTGTACGCCAGCTTGAGGTCCATCACCCGTGCCGTCCGCCCCGCCGCGTCCCCGGTGACGTTGAGCCGCATGACCACGCGCTCCAACTGGCCCGCGGAGAAGTCGGGCAGCGACACGTGCACCTGATTGCCAGACTGGCTGGCGCGGTAGCCCAGCACCTCGCCCAGGGACGTGCCAGGGGGCAGGGTGAAGGTCATCGTCACGCCGCGCGCCACCGTCGTGCCGGCCTGCTGCAGGTCCTTCTGGAAGAGGGTGGAGAGCTGGGCGGCGTCCTCCAGGAAGCCGTAGGCGCCGGCGCCGTAGTCGGCGAAGGCCTGCATCAGGTCCTCGTTGAAGTCGGTGCCCACGCCAATGGCGCTCAGGGTGATGCCGGTGGCGCGCAGCTCCCGCGCCACCCGCGTCAGCTCGTCGTCGGAGGTGAGGCCCTCGGTGGGCTGGCCGTCACTCATGAGGATGAGGCGGTTGACGCCGTAGTTCCGCTGCGCGGTGGACAGCTGGTAGCGCCCGGCGGACAGGCCCGCGCCGATGTTGGTGCCGCCTTCGTCCCAGATGCCGTCCACGTACTGGAACATCCGCTCGCGGTTGGCGGCCGTGGCCTCCAGGGACGGCAGGCTCTTCACGTCCGAGCCGTAGTGGATGATGGCCAGCCGGTCCGCGTCACTCAGCAGCCCGATGAGGTGCCGCGCCGCCTGCTTGGCCTGGGCCAGCTTGTAGCCGCTCATGGAGCCCGAGCGGTCGATGACGAGCGCCAGGTTGACGGGGCTGCGCTGCGCCCCCGGCACCTGCGCACCCGACAGGTCGAACGTGGCGAACAGGTCGGAGGCGCCCGTGGGGATGTACGGATGGGACAGCCGGCTCGTCAGCGTCAGCGAGCCCCCCGTGGCGGGGACGCAGCGC
>NZ_JABXEP010000455.1:0-440 GCF_013372605.1 Myxococcus sp. AM009 | reverse complement strand
ACCCTCGCCTGACATGCAGCCTACCGAAGAGCAAACCGCTGTCGTTGATGCGTCCTTGGATGGCGAACCGTTGAAGGTTGACGCTCGTGCGGGCGCCGGCAAGACCTCCACCCTAGGCCTCGTCTCGACCGCCAAAGGGCGGGCTCGTGGTGTCTATTTGGCCTTCAATCGCCTCATTGCGGAGGAGGCCAAGCGCAAGTTCCCTTTGTCCGTGCGGTGCGGAACGGTCAACTCCCAGGCATACAGATCCGTATCGGCCGACATCACCCGGAAGCTCCGTAATCCGTTGGAGCCCAACTACCTCCTCGCAGAGCGATTCGGCCTACAGCCTATCAAGGTCCCGACAACGATCGGGAAGAACCTTGAACTGACCTCCGCCAAGCTTGGCCGGATGGTGCGAGACGGCTTGGCCAGGTTCTGTGGCTCTGCCAAGCCGACGC
>NZ_JABXEP010000454.1:0-440 GCF_013372605.1 Myxococcus sp. AM009 | reverse complement strand
GTTGACGATCCGTCGCCGGCGGAATTTACGCATATCGATCGTCGCCATCATTTGGCTCCTTCCATACGGTTGAGTCTGAGCAGTAGCAGCTTGGCGAACGCCAACACGATGAAGGTGACGACGAACAAGACGAAACCCAGCGCGATCAGCGAGGACAGGTAGATCGGCGAATCCGCTTCGGTGAACTCGTTGGCCAAGGTGGCCGCGATCGAGTTGCTCGGCTGCAGCAGTGACACACTAAGCTCGTGAGCGTTGCCGAGAACGAAGGTCACAGCCATGGTTTCGCCAAGCGCGCGCCCCAAGCCCAGAAAGATCGCTCCGATCACAGCCGAGCGGGTATAGGGCAATACGACCTTGCGCATGACCTCCCAGCGGGTGGCACCCAGCGCGAACGCCGATTCCTTGAGCATCTGAGGCGTAGCGGCAAAGACATCTCGCAT
>NZ_JABXEP010000453.1:0-440 GCF_013372605.1 Myxococcus sp. AM009 | reverse complement strand
TTGGGGTCCTCTGCGCAAAGGCTTGCCGGGATTGGGTTTGCGGGAGGTCAATAAAATCGGTTGTCCACCGCTACTCACAGCGGGTCCACAGGTTATCCACAGACTTATCCTTTGTGGATAACTTTCGGCCAGGGGTACAATCCCGTTCCAATAACGAAAGCCACCCGGTTTCTGGCCACAGCCAGGAGCCCGGCGGCCGGCCCTCCCGGGGACGTCATCAGACGCGTGTGGCGCCGGTCAAACACCTAACGATAACGATGCAGGATTTCTGGCATGCGGCGTCCGCTCAACTCGAGAGTGAGCTGACGCCGCAACAATTCAAGACGTGGATCAAGCCGCTGACGCCGCTGTCGTTTGACGAGCAGGCGTGCACGCTGCGGATTGCCGCGCCCAACCGTTTCAAGCTCGACTGGGTCAAGAGCCAGTTCTCGGGCCGCATC
>NZ_JABXEP010000452.1:0-441 GCF_013372605.1 Myxococcus sp. AM009 | reverse complement strand
GGGTTTCTTCTAAATTACCCTATCCTGGGTATTGGCCTGAATGGGGACCATTGCCTATGCTTCAACTGCGCTGAACTTCCCCGTTCAAAGCGTATTCTTGAGGCCACCGGGTACCGCTACCCGGTGGCTTTTTCTATGGGCGCCTGCCGCGTGCAGGCGACCGTTCGCCGAACGGTCCCGACGCGGTGAGCAGGGCTTGCATCGCCGTCGATCAGGGCATTGGCAGCGGTGGTTCGGGCACCCCATCGCCCACATTGCTACCACCCCTCGTGCCGCCTGCCGCGCCGATTTGCGGCCGGGTCGGCTACAGGCTATCCACAAGTTGCGTGCGATAGGAATTGCAAGCAAAATGCTTGCGCACTGCGTCAGCCGTCATCCGGCACGATGCCGCAACTGCATCGTGCGTCGAGGGGATGGTCCTTGAGCCGCGCATCGTGCAAC
>NZ_JABXEP010000451.1:0-441 GCF_013372605.1 Myxococcus sp. AM009 | reverse complement strand
GCTTAGCATTGAGCAAGTCCGGACGGCTTCGGACTGGGCCAATGCGGTCGAGTCTGATTCCCAGTGCAAGCTGGAGGACTGGGACGCCGAGGCTCTGTTGGAGTTGGGCTTGGAGGCGAATGCAACGCAGAGCGCTTCGCAGGCTGTCATCCATGGCTGATTTCATCAATGTAGCCATCGCCGCCATCCCCGTGGTGAACAGGAAGGCCCTGGACGACGAGGACAGGCATGTGCCCGCCGTGTATTCGGTCATGGTGGCCACCGGCCTGTCCGAAGGCAGCATGGCAGCTGCGGCGCTCGATGTCTTCCATTCGGAGATCGGCGTGGATGTGCTCGATGATTTCGAGTTCTTCGTGATTGACCCGCGCACCGGCCGCGTGCTGGAGCAGGACGAAGACCACGAGGACTACTCGAAAACGCACCTCGGGCGCGACGTGGAAC
>NZ_JABXEP010000450.1:0-442 GCF_013372605.1 Myxococcus sp. AM009 | reverse complement strand
CTTATTAGCCAGTGAACTACTCACCACTTAGCTAAACCTGACGGTTCTTAACGCTTGAAGTGGGAGCTTCTTGGGAATAGAGCATACTTGATAGCGTATTTCTTTACTAACAGCGGTGTCTCTTATTTACCAAGCTATCCCCGTAGTTCCTACGGTTCTTGATGATTGGATCTAAGCCAATCCCATAGAATGTAGTCTTAGACCTTCGGTCAGAATATTGATACTAGCATTGATATCACGATCATGATGAGTATGACAAACAGGACAAGTCCATTCTCGAATTTCAAGAGATTTCTTGCCATCTTTATGTCCGCACTCTGAACAAATCTGACTAGACGGAAACCATTTATCTACTTTGATGATTTTTCGTCCATACCAGTCAGCCTTGTATTGTAATTTAGTCACAAACTTTGACCAAGAAACATCAGAAATACTTTTAGCT
>NZ_JABXEP010000449.1:0-442 GCF_013372605.1 Myxococcus sp. AM009 | reverse complement strand
ATTGAAGATAGGCCGCAGGCGCCGCGTGGTTCAGAAGAATTTCGCCCAGACGCCCGCCGCGGTCCGGCGCCTGCCAGGAGACGAGCGTCGCCCCGAGGTCGCTGATCGAAACGCGCATGCCCAAGGCATTGCGCAGCGTGAACAGCCGAACCGGTTCACCGTCCGGCAAGTGCCCCCACGTTGCTGACGAGATGGCGCCGTCGAGCGGCGCATGTGCGGAGAGCGCGGGCGCGATGCTCATGATTGGCTCTCCGTGGTGGCGCGTTCCTGGTATTCGCGCGGCGTGCAATCCAGCTCACGGCGGAATACGGCATGCATGTATTGCGGGGAGGTAAAGCCGCAGCGCACCGCCACCTCGGCGGTTGCGACATCACGGCTGGCCAGCATGTGCTTGGCGGCGTCGAGCTTATGGCGAAGGATTTCCTGATGCACGGTGCAATTC
>NZ_JABXEP010000448.1:0-443 GCF_013372605.1 Myxococcus sp. AM009 | reverse complement strand
GTTCAGCAGCGAATCGATCGCCTTCTGGTTGGCGCGCGAATCCAGCTCGTTCATCTTGCGGCGGAAGTGCGTGCGCCAGTTCGTCACCGTCACCGTAAACACGATGTAGCTGACCAGCGCGCAAAACGTGATGAGCGCGAACCACACGTCGTACTTCACGAAGAAATACGTGATGACGAGGCCGACTTCCACCAGCGTCGGCAGGATGCTGTACAGCGAATACGAGATGAGCGACTGGATGCCGCGTGTGCCGCGCTCGATGTCGCGGCTCATGCCGCCGGTCTGGCGCTCCAGATGAAAGCGCAGCGACAGCGCGTGCAGATGGCGGAACACCTGCAGTGCGAGCGTGCGCACCGAACTCTCCGTGACCTTCGCGAACAGGATTTCGCGCAGCTCCGAGAACAGCGACGTCGACAGCCGCAGCAGCCCGTAACCAATGATGA
>NZ_JABXEP010000447.1:0-443 GCF_013372605.1 Myxococcus sp. AM009 | reverse complement strand
ATCTACGTGGACCCGCAATCCAGGCTCACCATGGTCCATCTTGCGGTGGGCCAGGACGCGTCGGGCGATGCAAGCGGCGCGCACCTGGGCGCTGAGCGTGATGCGTTGTGGCGCGGCGTTGTGGAGAAGTTTGGCCGCTAGACGCTCCGCAGGTGCCGGTGAAAAAAAAACGCGCCGAGATCACGTCGGCGCGCCTTCGTTTTGCTGCTGAGCGGACTGCTTACGCCATCCACTTCCGCGCGTTGCGGAACATCCGCATCCACGGGCTGCTGCCGTCGCCGGCGGCTTCCCATTCCTTCGGATGCCAGCTCATCTGCACGGCGCGGAACACGCGTTCCGGGTGCGGCATCAGCGCAGTGAAGCGGCCGTCGTGCGTCGTCACCGAGGCAATGCCCTGCGGCGAGCCGTTCGGGTTCAGCGGATACGTCTGCGTGACTTCGCCG
>NZ_JABXEP010000446.1:0-443 GCF_013372605.1 Myxococcus sp. AM009 | reverse complement strand
CTTCAGGAAGGCGTTTTCTGCCATCGGCAGCCATTGCTTTTCGGCTTGTGCCGGGTCTTGCGCGGCGGCTTCGAACATCAGGTGTCCGAGCATGTAGAAGTAGTCTGGCGAGCCGGACCACTCCTCCATCCATTCACCCGCCAGCGTGATGGCCGAGTCGAGTTGCTTCGATTTGGAAAGACACGCCAGCAGGCAAATGCACAGGTCATGCCGATATGGCGCCACCTTGGGTGCCCTTGCGAGCGCCCGCTGATAGTGCGCAGCGGCCTCGGCGGGGTCTTTCTGGTTGATCTCGAAGTCTTTGCCGAGCTGGTACAGCACATACGGGTCATCCGGATGCGCGGCCAGCTCGAGTTGCAACAGCGTGTGGTTGCGCCCACGCTTGCGGTCCAGCTTGGCGTTCATGTAGCCGTCGTGACCAATCACGAGTGGCAGGCGCACGC
>NZ_JABXEP010000045.1:0-52212 GCF_013372605.1 Myxococcus sp. AM009 | reverse complement strand
CGCCCCACGTCCTCGGCGAGACGGCCCCGCTCCCCCAGCGCGGTGAAGCCCGCGATGGTGTGCTCGAACTGGGCCAGCACGAACGTCACGGTCCCCACCGAGCGTGTCACCGCCAGCGGGCGGTTGTCCGCCTCCGCCAGGATGCCGCGCTCACGCAGCGCCCCCACGGCGGCACGGGACTGGCGCTCGGCGATGGTGAAGGGCAGCCCGCCGGTGAAGGACGACACGCGGACCTCGCGCAGCATGCCGCGCGCGGGCAGCTCCACCAGCCGGGGTGGCTCCTGCGGAGGCCCCACCTCCGCGACAAGCTCCCCCGCGCCCTCCGGGTAGAAGCCGGCATGCACCAGGGACAGCAACACGGGCAGGCCATACGCGTGCGCCACCGGCTGCCAGACGGTGGCCACGTAGTGGAAGCTGGGGCTGTGCGGCAGGTGCGTGCCGCCTCGCAACGTCAGGCGCCCCCCGCCGGCCAGGGCCAGCGGATAGACGAGGCACTGGAAGAGCAACGGCGTGCTGCCCGCGGTGCCCACCTCCAGCAGGTAGTCGCCGGCGCGCACGGGGGCCGGGGTGAAGGCGAGCTCAGACGCGCCGACGGTGGCGCCCTCGGCGGAGGCGCCGCCACCACACAGCGCCTCGGCGCCGCGCACGCAGGCCAGGTGCTGGGGACGCAGACCGGGCGGCTCACGCCGCTCGCGCAGGCGGGTGAGGTGGAACGGGCGGCCGGTGATGAGGGACAGCGACAGCGCGGTGCGGAGAATCTGCCCGCCCCCCTCGCCCTCACTCCCATCCAGCCGCACCAGCCCGGTGTCGGGCCCCTGGGTGCCGGTCATGTCCCTCCCGTCTCGGGTGCCACCGCGTGAACAATCAGGCTAACAGGAACGCAAGTCAGGCACCCCCAGGAGAACACCCGTCCCTCCACCGCTGCACAGAAGCAGCCCTGATGGCGTGACGCATGGTGGGTTCCCCGTGGGAGTGCCCTTCGCGCTACTCGTCCAGGCCGGGCAGCACGCCCACCTTGATGAAGCTGGGGTTCGCCGCGGAGTGGTAGACGCGGTGGAAGGCGCGCGTGAAGTGCTCCTCTTTCGCCTCGAAGATGTTGGGCACGTACGTCTGCGGGTTGCGGTCGATGAACGGGAACCAGCTCGACTGCACTTGAATCATCACGCGGTGCCCGCGCTGGAAGGTGTGGAACACGTCGTTGATGACGAAGCGCACCTTCGTCACCTCGCCAGGCTTGAAGGGCTTGGGTTCGCTGTAGCTGTCGCGGAACCGGCCCCGGAAGGGCTCGCCGCGCACCAGCGTCTGCTGATGGCCCCGGTTCTTCGTCCCCTGCGCGTCATCCCCCTTGCGCCACCCGCGCACCTTGCCCGGGTTGACGTCCACCAGCTTCACCACCCAGTCCGCGTCGGTGCCCGTCGTGGAGACCCACAGCTCCGCCTCCAGCGGGCCCGCCAGCGTGAGGTCGCGCTCCAGCGGCTCCGTCTCGAACACCAGCACGTCCGGCCGGCGCGCGGCGAAGCGCTGGTCCTCCGTCATGTAGTCCTTGCTCCAGCCCGTCATCATCTCCTGCGTGTACGGCACGGGCTTGGCCGGGTCGCTCACGTACTCCGCGAAGGACGCGCCCGTCGTCTTCGGCGCCGTCGTGGCCAGTCCCCCCTTGGGCTGGAAGTACAGCCGCGTCTCGCGCAGCCCCTTGGGCGGCCACGTGTCGAAGCGGCGCCAGCGGTTGGCGCCCGTCTCGAACACCAGGGCCTCCGGAACGTCCGGCTTCCCCCCGCCCTTGAGGTGGTGCTTGAAGAAGTCGAACGCCAGCGCCTGGTAGGCCTCGCTGGTGGCGAAGCCGAAGTCCGCGTCGCCCAGGGACTCGCCACCGCCGCGCTGCCAGCCGCCGTGCGGCCACGGGCCCATGATGAGGCTGTTGGAGATGCCGGGGTTCTGCTTCTCGATGGCGGCGTAGGTCCGCAGCGGGCCGTACAGGTCCTCGGTGTCGTACCAGCCGCCAACCGTGAGCACCGCCGCCTTGATGTTCTTCAGGTGCGGCAGCAGGTTCCGCGCCTGCCAGAAGCTGTCGTAGTTGGGGTGCGCCGAGACGTCCTTCCAGAAGGCGACGTCCCCCTTCAGGTGCTTCGCGTCCGCGTTGCCCAGCGGCCCCAGGTCCAGGAAGAACTGGTAGCCGTCCGGCGTGCCGTGCTCGAAGCGCTGCCACTCCTCGTTGTCCGTGGGCTGGGGCCGGGGCTTGCCGAAGGTGGAGAAGAAGTTGAACGCCAGCGCCAGGTTGAAGGCCCCGTGGCGGTGCATGTCATCCCAGAACCAGTCCGCGATGGGGGCCTGCGGCGACACGGCCTTGAGCGCCGGGTGCGAATCAATGGCGCCCGCCGACGCGTAGAAGCCCGGGTACGAAATCCCCCACTGCCCCACGCGGCCGTTGTTGTGCGCCACGCGCTTCACCAGCCATTCAATGGTGTCGTACGTGTCGGTGCTCTCGTCGAAGTCCTTTGGCCCGGCCTTCTTCGGCTTGTGGGGGCGGACGTTGACGAACTCGCCTTCGGACATGTTGCGCCCGCGCACGTCCTGGAAGGCGAAGATGAAGCCGTCCTTCTCGAACGCCTCGGTGGGGGCCAGCGCGGGGGGATACCGGTCCACGCCATAGGGCGCGACGCTGTACGGCGTGCGCACCAGGAGGACGGGATAGCGCTTCCCCGGTGACGCGTCCGCGGGGACGTAGACGGAGGTGAACAGGCGCGTCCCGTCCCGCATGGGGATGCGGTACTCGAACTTGGTGTACCGCGAGCGGACGCGCTCGGTGCGCTCGGGAGAGATGCTGTAGGGGCGCTTCGGGGCTGGCGGGGTGGACTGCGCCTGCGCCGGGCCTGCGGCGGTGGCCAGCAGGACAGCCGCGAGGCATCGGGTCACGGGATGCATGGATGCTCCTGGAGCGATGACGCTGGAGGGACGGCCCGCAACACCCAAGCGGCCCGCTTGTTCCCGGAATCAGCTCCGCGCTTCCTCGCCGTCATCCCGCCAGGAGCAGGTGAAGGCGCTCCCCCGCCACGCTCATCGAGCGTCAGCCGCGCCCCCGTCAATGACCGTCAACCGGGGCGCCTCCCGCTCCGGGGCGCGCGCCTCGGCCGCGGCCTTCACTCCGGAAGCCGCGCGCTCG
This sequence comes from Myxococcus sp. AM009, assembly GCF_013372605.1. Classification (NCBI taxonomy): domain Bacteria; kingdom Pseudomonadati; phylum Myxococcota; class Myxococcia; order Myxococcales; family Myxococcaceae; genus Myxococcus; species Myxococcus sp. AM009. The sequence goes on along the minus strand of NZ_JABXEP010000045.1, from coordinate 49,052 downwards.
GCGGAGGACGTGAGGGGTTGGCTGGCCTGGGACGCAGCGCGGCGCGGCGCGGGCCGCAGTGGCAGGCCGAAGTACAGGTACATGTCGAGCAACATGGAGTGCCTTCCCCTTGGCGGATGCGGGGGCGATGAAACGCATCCGGCCTGGAGCAATGGTGATGCCACCGGCAGTCCGGCCATTCACCGGGGCATGCCGCGTCCCGAGGATGCAGCGAAACGCACCGTGCCATGGGCTCCATGCGCCCTTTCGTGAAAAAGGATGAAGTTGGTGGTGGCAACCCCCGAGGTGACGTGCACCTGAGCCCACCATGCGGGGTCGAGGCTCCGGAATGGGGCTTGCCGTGCCCCCGCCCGGCTCAAGCGCCCAGCGATTCGTGCCGGGCCAGCATCTCGACGAACTGCTCGATTCGCCGAGCCCGCGTCTCCGCCTTCTTCGCGGTGTGGACGCGCCACAGGATGGCGTACCGGTTCGCCGCGTTGAGCGTAGAGAAGAACGCGGCCGCCTTGGCGTTCGCGGCCAGGGCGCGAGCCAGGTCTTCGGGCACCGTGGCCTTGCTCTGGGAGGCGTAGGCCGCATCCCAGCGGCCATCCTTCCGGGCCTGCTCCACGACCGCCAGTCCGGACGGCTTCATCCGGCCCGCGGCGATGATCGCCTCCACCTTCTCGCGGTTGATCTGGGACCAGACGCTCTTCGCGCCCCGGGGGGTGAACTTCTGGAGCCACGCGGTGTCGTCGAAGGCGTTCTTCTGCCCGTCAATCCAGCCCCACTCGAGCGCGACGTCGAGCGCCTCGGCGTAGGTGACGGAGTCGATGCCCGAGCCCTTCTTCGCCAGCTTCAGCCAGAGGCCGCGCGACGAGGCGTGGTTCGCTTCGAGCCAGGACGCCCACGCCGCGGGCGACGCGAAGGCAATCGTGGGGAGCTCAGCGGCGGGGGCCTTCTTCGCGGCGGTCTTCTTCGTCGGGCTCATGGCGCCGTCAGCGGATAGCACGGCCCCCCAGCGCACCGCCAACACCCTACGGAGGACTCTCCGCCGCCGTCTTCGTGTCTCCCCCACCGCCCAGCAGCTTCTCCTTCAATGCGCTCAGCCCCTTGCCACCAGCGGCCCGCACGCCATCAAAGGAATCCCCCGCCGCGCGGGAGAAGTCGTCCATGGAGCGCTGTGCGAGGCCTTGACGCACCCGGTCCATCCAGAGGAGGGGCGCCAGGACCTGCCCGGCCCGCTCCGCGCCCAGGAGTGAGACGAGGATCTTCTCCGCCCCTCCCGCCCGCGCCAGCAGCGCCTGCCCCAGGATGGCGGCGGCCCGGGCCTGGAGGAAGATGGGCAGCCGTTCGCCGTGCTCGCGCATCGCGTCCGCGCTGGCCTGGAGGTCCCGCCGCTCGGTCTCGCCCAGGTACGGGCTCCTGGCCAGGGTGTCGAGGTAGCGCGCGGATTCGTCGTAGCGCTCCCGGCGGAAGTGGATGAAGGCCCAGCCCCACCACGTCAGCTCGTTCTCGATGCCAAGCTTCTCCAGGGAGCCCAGGCCCCGCTCCAGGTCGTCCTCCGCCGCACGCTCGCGCTTGAGGCCCATGCGGTTCCAGGCTCGCAGGAAGTACCCGGCGGCGAGCAGCGACTCACGCGTCTGTTCCGGCGAGGCATCCCGCAGCGCGGGAAAGTCGCTGGCGGGCAACGCCTCGGCTTCGGCCAGGAACGCGCTCAGCTCCTCCTCGGCCGCGTAATGATACCCCGCGCCGCAGAAGGCCATCCCCCGGCTGCCGCGAACCGACACGCGCAGCCCTGGCGGCCACGCGGGCTGAGGCGTGGCGCGCGACAGCTCGTAGAGCACCAGGTCGGTCGCGGGCACGCGGTTGCCCGAGTCCGCCGTATCCAGAACGAACCACAGCGCGGAGAGGAACGCGTGCTCCTGACCCGCGTCGTAGCCCGGCAGCGGAAACGGCTGGCCCGGCTGCATGCGGCTCCACAAGAGGGGAAACTCGTCCTCGTCGCGCTGCTCCAGCGTCTTCTTGGCCTTGTAGAACGCGACGCCCAGGTCCAGGTACGACTTCGCCACGCGGAGCGCCTCTTCCTCCGAGGCAGGCTTCGTCGGCAGCGCGCGCGTGGCCGACAGCATCTGCCCGAGCGCGACGACCTCGGCGGGAGCGTTCGGTTGGCCCTCCGCGCGCATCGTCAGCTTGAGCGCCCGGTACGGGACCAGCGAGTAGGCGTCGCGAATGCGCGCTTCGATTTCTTTCCGCTCCAGTGCGGCGCGCTCCGCGTCTGACTTGCGGCAGCCGCTCAGGACCGCCAGCAGCATCATTGCGATGACGCCTCCCGGGAGGCGCGGCGCCGAGCGTGGCTTGGCGCCCTGGCACACCCCGTCCTTCGCATCATTGTTCATCGGGAGCGGAAGGTACCACGCCGACGTTGGCGTACCCATGCCTCCTGGGGAGCCGACACACGCAGGCGGTGGCGCGCGACGGGCCCGTGGATTACAGCGCCGCGAGCATGACTCAACAGGCCGCGGCTTCCGGGCGCTCCATCTTCCAACATCGCGACTTCCGCTTCTATCTGCTGGCGCGCCTGTGCGCGGTGCTGGCCGTCCAGATTGAGTCGGTGGCCATCGGCTGGCAGGTCTACGAGCTCACGGGCAGCGCGCTCGCGCTCGGCTACACGGGCCTGGCGCAGTTCGTGCCGTTCCTGTCGCTGTGTCTGGTGGGCGGCCAGGTGGCGGACCGCGTGGACCGGCGGACCATCTTGGCGGTGTGCCAGACGGTGATGTGGGTCTGCAGCCTGTTGCTGCTCGCCTTCACCCTGGGCCACATCCGCGACGTGCGCTTCGTCTATGGCGTCCTGGTGCTGTTCGGCGCGGCGCGCGCGTTCCATGCCCCGGCGGGCTCCGCGCTCACCCCGCATCTGGTGCCGCCCGAGCACCTGACCCGCGCGGTGGCCATCAACTCCACCACCTGGCAGGTGGCCACCATTGGCGGCCCGGCCGTGGGCGGCATCCTCTATGGCTGGGCCGGCGCCACGGGCGCCTATACGGCCTCCGCGATGTTGTGTGCCCTCTCCGTCGTCTGGATTCTCACCCTCAAGGTGCGGACCGGGCGCGCGTCCGCCGAGCCGCTCTCCCTCTCGACCCTGGTCGCGGGGCTTGCCTTCGTTCGCCGGCAGCGCCTGCTGCTGGGCAGCATCACCCTGGACCTGTTCGCCGTGCTCTTCGGTGGCGCGGTGGCGCTCCTGCCCATCTACGCGCGGGACATCCTGCACACGGGGCCATGGGGCCTGGGGCTGCTGCGCTGTGCGCCCGCGTTCGGCGCGGCGGTGGTGGCCGTCTTCCTGGCCATGCGGCCCATGGGCGGCAACACCGGCCGGAAGATGTTCATCGCGGTCGCCATCTTCGGCGCGGCCACGCTCGTCTTCGGGATGAGCCGCTCGTTGCCCCTGTCGCTGGCGGCGCTGGCCATCGCGGGCGCCGCGGACATGATCAGCGTCGTGGTCCGCCACACGCTGGAGCTGATGGCCACCCCGGACGACATGCGCGGACGCGTGGGCGCGGTGAACATGATGTGCATTGGCGCCTCCAACGAGCTGGGCGAGTTCCGCGCGGGAGGGCTCGCCGAGTACGTGGGCGCCGTGCCCGCGGTGGTCGCGGGAGCGGTGGGCACGTTGGCGGTGGTCGCGCTCTGGGCCTGGGCCTTCCCCGAGCTGCGGCGGGTGGACCGCCTGGAGTCCTTCGCGAGGACGAAGGAGCCCCCAGCGGCGCCCGCGAGTTGAGGGCCCGCGGCTGGCCGCCGGGCTCAGTCCGCGTCCAGCAGCCGCTGGAACGCCTTCGCCGCGGCCTCCTCGGTCAGGTCGCTCAGCTCCTCGCTCACCTGCAGCTCCGTCTCCGAGACACCCGGAACGCGCGTGGCGCTGAAGCCGTTGGCCACCCAGACCTTGTCCTCGCGCGCGATGACATCTCTCCGGGCGGACAGCTCGACGGGGTCGCCCCGCAGGTAGACGCGGAACATGTTCGTCTGCACCGGCTGGGGCAGCACGCTCAGGCGCTCATCGGCGGCCAACGCGCCCGCCAGCAGCTTCGCGCGCCGGACGTGTTCAGGGATTCGCGCCAGCGCGTCATCCAGCCGCATGGCCGCCGAGGCCACGTACGGCAGCATCTGATAGAGGTTGCCCCCGTGGCGGTGCCGCCAGGTGCGAGCGCTCCGGATGAACTCACGCTCGCCGGCAATCATGGCCCCGCCGATGGCGCCCACCGTCTTGTAGAAGGACACGTAGACAGAGTCGAAGCCCCGGCAGATGTCCGCGTAGGCGCGCTGATAGAACGGCTGACACGCCCAGAGCCGCGCCCCATCCAGGTGGAGCTTCACGCCCTTCGAACGGCAGGTCCGCTTGAGGTCCTCCAGCTGCGCCCACGTGGGCAGCTGACCGCCCAGCCAGCGCACCGGCAGCTCCACGCTGACCGTCCCCAGGGGCTCTCTCGCCCCGCGCACGTCCGAGGCCCGCAGCGGCCGGTTCCACGGCGCGATGAGGACGTCACGCAGTCCGTGGAGCACCTCGTGGCTGTTGTTCTCGTGCAGCACGTGGTGTGACGACGGGTGCACGCCCACGTTCCGGTTCCCACTGGCGTCCGCGTAGATGCGCAGCGCGATGAGCTGGCCCATGGTGCCCGTGGGCATGAAGCACGCATCCTCACAGCCGAGCAGCTTCGCGATGCGCGCCTCGAAGTCCTGCACGAACGCGCCGTTGCCGTAGAAGTCTTTATCCAGCCCCTTGCCCTGGACCCATTCGCCAATGCGGATGAGCTCGGCGCCCGGGTCCACCGGCGCGCCAGATGACAGCGCGGCCCGACAGCTCCGGCGCAGCGCCGCGGAAGACACGGGCGTTGCCACCGTCACCTTCGGAGCTGGCGCGGCAGGCACGGCCGCCTGGGCGCCGCGAGGCAGGAGCGCGGACCCCGAAAGCAGCCCGGTCAGGGCCAGGAACTCACTCCGGCTGAGGTGGCGAGGACTCATGGGACATGAGCCTACCGCAGGTCCCAATACATGACGCACCGCAACGCCGACTCACCCAGCCCAACCCCTGACGCGGCGCGACGCACACGCCATCCCTCAGTTGACTGAACGATTGGAATACTGAATCACCATTCAACTCCTGACGCGCTGCGATGACGCCATGGGCCGGGGCCAGCGCGACCGAAATATGAATCACCCTTCAAGTCTGATTTGATTCATTGGCGTGGCATTTGGTACGGATCGTCATCCCTGTCAGCGATTGAAACGGAGCGAGCGAATGGCAACACGTCGCATGAGTGTGCGGACTGTAGCTGCGGTGATCGGTCTGTGTGGTCTGGCGTGCCAGAACCAGGATCCTGGCGAGGACCCGACGCCCACGGACCCGACGCCGGCCGATGTCGTGGCCTGCCGGGAGCGCATCGCCGCGAAGACGGCGGAGGTCACCGCCGCGGGCATCGACATCACGGCCTGGCCCATCACGGACGCGCCCGAGATGGCGGAGATCACCACCACGGTGCCGCAGAACCGGGACAACTACCAGAGCTACGACGGCCACTACCGGCCGCTCACGAACCACCCCGGTTGCTCCATCGAAAACCTCTACTACGACAGGGCCAACACCACGGGCACCACGCCGTACGTCGATGGCAACAACGACGGCAAGTGGACGGGCAACAGCGCCTTCGGCGGCCCCAACGCGACCAGCGGCTTCATCAACGGCCAGCGGGCGGTCATCGAGGGCTTCCCCTGCGCGGCCAAGGAGTACATCCAGAACAACGAGGACGCCACCAGGCCCATCATCATCCTGGTCCACGGCAACTCCACCCGGCCGCACACCTGGGAGAAGTTCCTCCTGCCAGCGGGCACCACCGTGGAAACCGCGTATGAGCAGGTGCAGTTCACCGCGGACAGCACGGCGCGGGAGCAGCTGGCGGAGCGGCTCATCGCCCAGCGCTACCGCGTGCTGGCGGTGGACTTCCGCACGGACATCGTCACCAACGTGGACCCGGCGGAGAACAGCCAGACGCAGAACTCGTCGGGCAACATCGACCATGGCTGGGCCACGCCCATCCTCCAGTCGATGGTGAAGGCCGTCATGCAGAACAACCCCAACCGGAAGGTAGCGCTCATCAGCCACTCCCTGGGCGTGACGGTGGCGCGCGACGCGCTCCGCCGGCTCTACGTCGACTGGACCCAGGGCCGGGCGGGCAGCTTCAACCCCTTCACCCAGGTCAGCCACGTCATCATGGGCTCGGGCGCCAACCACGGCGTGTCCACCTATGACCCCGCGCTGGGCGAGCTGTGCGCACGGAACCCGACGATGCGCGGCACCATCGTCTGTGAGATGGGCAGCCGCTCCAACTATGTCCAGACGTACTTCCACAAGCCGCTCAACGGCCCGCGCGACCTCTTCAGCACGCCCTGCGCGGACGGCGACTACGCCTTCGGCAAGACGGGCCAGTGCGGTGGGAACGTGGTCCGCTACTACACCATCACCATGACGGACAAGGAGCAGGGCCGGAACTACCAGGACCTCTACGTGTCCGAGGCCGCCTCGCGCATCGAGATGGACGGCTGCGTGACGAACACGCTCACCACGCTGAACGACTACGACACCAGCGGCTACTTCAACAAGGGCTTCATCGCCAACCACTTCGGCTCCATGCGCTCCAACGCCGGCATGGACCTGGTGCTGCGCTACCTGGCCGAGTAACGCGCCGCCCGCCCCTTCTGGCCGCCGCCGCGGGCCCGCGCCCCTCCCCTCCAGCGCGGGCCCGCGGCGGCGGCCTCTCACGTCACCGCGCCTCCTCCTCGAGCCTGTCCATGAAGCTGAAGCGACTCCCCGTCCTCGCCCCCCTGTGCGCGGTTGTCCTGGGCGCATCGCCCGGGGCCTGGGCCCAGACCGCCGCGCCCGCCTCCTCGGAGGTCTCCACCCCGCCGGAGGCCACCTCGGCCGCTCCGCCCTCCGGGAGCGAGCCTGTCTCCCAGGCGCCCCAGGAGGACGTGCTGGCGGCCTCCACACCCGAGGAGATGGCGGGCACCACCGAGGTGGTGGATTCCCGCCCGCCGCCCGTCATCCGGCCCCGCATCGCCGTGGGCAACGAGACGTTCTACGTGAAGCCCGTGCTGGCCATCGCGGGGGGCGTGCACGTGGAGAACCTCATCCAGACGCTCAACCGCAACCGGGAGAGCCGCGCCACCACGCTGGCCCTCACGCGCTTCGGCTTCGAAGGCCGCCTGGGCCCGTACGTCTCGTTCCGCAGCGAGTTCGAGCGCAACATCAAGGCGCACGGCTCGGGCGTGTGGGAAGGCACGGCCTCCCTCAGTGTCCGCGACCAGGTGATTCGGCTCCAGCGGTGGAACACCACCCTGGAGGCGGGCATCGTCCTGGACCCCGCGAGCGTGGACTTCATCTCCACCCACGTGGCGGACACGCTGCTGGCCGACAAGTACACGCGGGACCCGCTGCTCTACAGCGGCTTCAACCGGGGCCAGGGCGCCCAGGCGGCCTATGAATGGAACGGCTTCCGCGTGGGCATGGGCTTCACCGCCGCCAACCCGCTCAGCACCTCCAGCTCCTACCAGGTGGGCGGCTCGTTCGGCGGCGGCAGCCGCTTCTGGGAGCGGCCCCTGGCGAACTACCGCAACGGCCAGCCCGATGACGACCTGCACTTCCAGGTGCTCAGCCCGTCCCTCACCTATGCGAGCGACCTGGTGGAGTTCAAGGCGCAGGCCCAGGTGTTCGACGTGAACTACCAGACGTCGTCACGCACCGACCCGCTGCTGCGTGGCAACAACCTGCGCGGCAACGTGATGCTGAAGCTGCATACGAACGTGGGCATCCCCCTGTTCATCACGCCCTTCTTCAACATCGCGCGCGTGCAGAACGACGTCGTCAACAGCGCGCCCGGCTTCGCCGACCAGCTGCTCGACACGCACTACACCGCCACCACCGTCTCCGCGGGCATGGACATCAACGTCCTCGGCCGGTCCGGCATCGGCTTCCAGTTCGCGCGCGTCTCCGACCGCTCGCCCGGCTTCGTGGTCCCCACGGGAGAGACGCCGGCGAGCGAGCCCATCACCCGCACGCTCCAGACGTTCCTCAACGTGGGCGGCACCTACTGGTTCACCGACGACGTGGCCATTGGCGCCCGCTACGCGCGCTACCAGAAGAAGCAGGACGGGCTGCGGGACGAGATTGACGCGTCGTACTTCGCGACGCTGCGACTGGTGCTCTAACGTCGTCGGAAGTCCAACCCGGGAGGGGAAGGCATGGCTGGGACACAGGACTCCATCTTCAAGGTGGCGGTGGCCAGCTTCATTGGCACCGCCATCGAGTGGTACGACTTCTTCCTCTATGGAACAGCGGCGGCGCTCGTCTTCAACCGCCTCTTCTTCCCCTCCTTCGATGCGCTGACGGGCACGCTGGCCGCCTTCGGCACCTTCGCCGTGGGCTTCATCGCCCGGCCCCTGGGCGGCGTGGTGTTTGGCCACTACGGCGACCGGATTGGCCGCAAGGCCATGCTGAGCGCCACCCTGATGTTGATGGGCGTGGCCACCTTCGCCGTGGGGCTGCTGCCCACCTACGACACCGTGGGCCCCTGGGCCCCCGCCCTGCTCGTGCTGTTGCGGCTGGTCCAGGGCTTCGGGCTGGGCGGCGAATGGGGCGGCGCGGTGCTGATGGCCGTGGAGCACGCGCCCGCCCACCGCCGAGGCTTCTACGGGAGCTGGCCGCAGATGGGGGCGCCCGCGGGGCTGCTCGTCGCCACGGCGGTGTTCTCCGTGTTCTCCCGGCTCCCCGAGGCGCAGTTCCTCGCCTGGGGCTGGCGCGTCCCCTTCCTGCTCAGCGCGGTGCTGATTGGCATGGGCGTGTTCATCCGCCTGCGCGTGGCGGAGTCCCCCGTCTTCCAGCAGCGCCAGCAGGAGCCACACCCTCCCGGCCTCCCGGTGATGGAGGCGCTGCGCACGTACCCGAAGCAGATCCTCCTGGCCATGGGCGCGCGCTTCGCGGAGAACGGCTTCTTCTACATCATCACCACGTTCGTCCTCTCCTACGGAACCGAGCGCCTGGGCCTGCCCCGCTCCACGCTGCTCAACGGCGTGCTGGTGGCCACGGCGGTCCACCTGGTGGCGATTCCCCTCTTCGGCGCCGCGTCGGACCGCTTCGGGCGCCGCCCCGTGTACCTGGCGGGCGCCGTGGGCTGCGCGCTGATGGCCTTCCCCTTCTTCTGGCTCATCGACACGAAGGCGACGGCGCTCATCTGGCTGTCCATTGTCCTGGGCATCATCGCGCACGCGGCGATGTATGGCCCCCAGGCCAGCTTCTTCTCCGAGCTCTTCGGCACCCGCGTCCGCTACAGCGGCGCGTCGTTGGGGTATCAGCTGGCGTCGGTGTTCGCGGGCGGCCTGTCACCGGTGATTGCCACCGCGCTGCTCGCCTGGTCGGGTGGACAGTCCTGGCCGGTGTCGCTCTACATGGTCGCGCTGGCCGTCATCACGCTGGTGTCCGTCTACCTGTCCGCGGAGACGTTCCGGGAGCAGCTCACCGAAGCGCCTCCGGGAAGTCCGGCTCCGGACGCGCTCAGCGCGCCGTCCAGCCACAGTCCATCACCTGCGCCGCCCCGGTGATGCCGGCCGCGGCGTCCGAGCACAGGAAGGTGATGTAGGCGGCGACCTCGGAGGGCTCGAGCAGCCGCTTCACGGCCGCGGGCGCCAGCATGACCTTCTCCACGACCTCCGCCTCGCTGATGCCGTGGACGCGGGCCTGGTCGGCGATCTGCCGCTCCACCAGCGGCGTCCGGACGTAGGCGGGACAGACGGCGTTCACCGTGACGCCCTTGTCCGCGGCCTCCAGCGCCACCGTCTTCGTCAGCCCCATGAGGCCGTGCTTCGCGGAGACGTAGGCGGACTTGTAGGGCGACGCCACCAGGCCGTGCAGCGAGGACACGTTGATGATGCGTCCCCACTTGCGGGCGTACATCAGCGGCAGCGCGTAGCGCGTCAGCAGGAAGGGCCCCACCAGCATGATGCGGAGGAGCTGCTCCCAGCGGTCCTCGGGGAAGTCCTCCACCGGCGAGACATGCTGGACCCCCGCGTTGTTGACCAGGATGTCCAGGCGTCCCCATTCCCGCTCGGCGGTGGCCACCAGGGCCCGGCAGTCCTCGCGCGAGGAGACGTCCGCGCGCTGGAAGCGGGCGCCAGTCAGCCTTCTGGCCGCCTCCGCCCCGGCCACCTCGTCCAGGTCCGCCAGCAGCACCCGCGCGCCCTGCGCCGTGAGGGCCTCCGCCACCGCCAGGCCGATTCCATGAGCCGCCCCCGTGACCAGCGCGCACCGACCTGAATGTGGATTCATGTTCATGTCCGCATGGTGGACCATGGCGCCGGCGCCGGCAATGGCTCCGCCTGCCCGCCCCGCGCACTCCTCGGTGGAGGTCCGCCGCCGCCCGGAGTAAGGGGGGCGGACATGCCCCTTCGCCTCGTGAAACGACTTGCCCGGGACTGGTTCCTGCTGGGGATGCTCGGCGCCGTCCTCCTGGCCGCGCTCTTCCCGGCGTTCGGCGCGTCGGGCGGGCCGATGCACGCGGACGTCGTCGCCGACGTGGGCATCTTCGCGGTGTTCCTGCTCCACGGCCTGGGCCTGCCCGCGGCCCAGCTCCGCGCGGGCGTGGTGAAGTGGCGCGTCCATGTGGTGGTCCAGGCCTTCACCTTCGTTGTGTTCCCGCTGCTGTGGTGGCTGGGCGACGTGCTGGTGGGCCGCTGGCTGCCGTCCGACGTGTCGATGGGGCTGCTCTATCTCTGCGCGGTGCCGTCGACCATCTCCTCATCGGTCGCGATGACGGGCGCCGCCCGGGGCAACGTGCCCGCCGCCATCTTCAACGCCAGCCTGTCCAGCCTGCTGGGCATCGTGCTGACGCCGCTCATCATCGGCCTGTTCGCCAGCGCCACCGGCCAGTCGCTGTCCATGGGTCAGGCCGTCCTCAAGCTGGCGACCCTGTTGCTGCTCCCCCTGGCGCTGGGGCAGTTGCTGCGCCCGCTGGTGGGCGGCTGGTTCGCCCGCTACCGGCCCTACACGAACGCCTTCGACCGGGTGTTCATCCTGGTCCTCGTCTATTCGTCGTTCTGTGACTCCATTGCCTCGGGCCTGTTCTCCGACTACGGCGCGGAGGTGCTGGGCATCGCCTTCGTGGGCGCGGTGCTCCTCCTGGTCACCGTGCTGGTGTTGACCACGCGGACGGCTCGGGCGCTGGGCTTCTCCAAGGAGGACGAAATCGCGGTGGTCTTCTGTGGGTCCAAGAAGACACTGGCCTCGGGCGTTCCCATGGCGCGGCTGCTCTTTGGCGCCAACCCCGCCCTGGGGCTCATCGTCCTACCGTTGATGTTCTATCACCAGGCGCAGCTCCTCGTGTGCTCGCTCCTGGCGGAGCGCTACGCGAAGCGCCCGGCGGGACAACCCGCGGCGTAGGCCGCGGTGCGCATCCCCGGCGGACCGGCACTGTGATAGGTGCGCAACCCACGTATGTCAGCGCCGCATAGAACCTCAGGGGCCTGGCTTGACCCGGCGGGTACAGCCCGGGCTGGAATGCACTCCATGGCCGAAAGACTCGTCTTCCCTCCCATCGTGGAAGGGCTCTTCGTCCGGGGACTCTCCGGGCGGGTGACGCCCCTGCTCAAGGAGCAGTTGCGAAGCGAGGGCCTGAACCTGGACCGGCCACTGCTCCCCGCGTACTCCCTGGAGTCGTGGATTCGCTGCGTCTCGCTGACGGCGAAGGCGTTGCACCCCCAAGAGCCCGACGAGGTGGCGTGGCGGATGCTCGGCGAGCGGATGATTGACGGCTACCGCGACACGCTGATGGGCCGCGCCCTGCTCGGGGTGATGAAGCTGCTGGGGCCCCGGCGGATGCTGTCGAAGGCGCAGCATGGCTTCCGGACGAGCAACAACTACACCGAGGTCCGCATCACGGAGACGGGACCGACGGAGGCCGAGGTCTGGCTCAACGAGCCGGGCATGCTGCGCTACTTCAAGCAGGGCGTCATGCTCGCCATGTCCCGGGCCGCTGGCGGCGTGGCCGCGTCGGTGGAGGTCCGCGCCTTCGACGAGCACTGCGTCACGTACCGCGTCTCCTGGAAGGACTCGGGCCGCTGAGGCGGCTTGCCCTGGGGGCCGCCCCTCTGCGACGGTAGCCGACGCGATGGCGCCCTGGCGCCGTTGGTGAGGGGGGACGATATGCCGTCGAGCGAGCGCGCCAATCTTCCGCGCTGGAAGGGGCAGCAAGGCTTCTTCGAGATCTGGTTCCTGTGTGTGCTCGACCCTGGGGGTGAGCGCGCCTGGTGGTTCCGCTACACGCTCTTCACGCCCGCGCCGGGAGCGCCCGGTGCGCCTCGCGCCATGCTATGGGCGGCGGCCTTCGACTGCGCCACCGCCACGCCCGCGCTGGGATTGAAGGCCATCCATCCCCTCACCCGCTTCTCCACCGAGGCGCCTGGCCGCTTCGGCATCCGGCTGGGCGACGCGGAGCTCGCGCCGGGCCGGAGCCATGGCCGCGTCGCTTCGGGAGGCCACTCCATCGAATGGGATTTGCGCTACACGCCGGAGACCGCGGAGGCGGTGCGCCGCGCTCCACGGTGCGCCGACCTGCTGCCACTGACGACGCACGTGGCCCATGCCCATGACGCCATCACCTTCACCGGCGCCGTCACGGTGGATGGGCACCGGTATGACGTCCAGGGAGCGCCGGGGCTGCAGAAGCACCTGTGGGGACACCGCCGACTGGAGGAGCTGACGTGGCTCTACGTGCCGCGCTTCCAGGAGGACCCGGAGGCCCGCCTGGAGGTGCTGTCCGTGCGCGCCCGCCAGCATCCGCTCAGTCCCAGGCTGTCGCCCATCTACCTGCGCACCGCGCAGCGGGAGCACCGGTTCCACGAAGCCCCGGACCTGCTGTTCACGCGCCTGCGGTCGCCTCAGCCGGGGGAGCTGTGCTTCCAGGCCCGCTCGGCCACGGTGGCGGTGAAGGGCCGCGCGTGGTGCGACCCCAAGACGCTGGTGGGCTACGTGTACCGGGACCCGACGGGCTGGGACGTCCATGTGGCCCAGAGCGACGTGGCCACCTGTGCGCTGGAGCGCTTCACGCGCCCCCATCCCTTCGCGGCGTGGAGACCGGACGGACGGCTCACCTCCACCGTGGGCGCCCTGGAGTTCCACGCGCCCAAGCCACTGGAGGGCGTGCGCTACATCGGCTGGGATGAGACGTCTGTCTCGGAGACACCGGGCGAGGCCCCGCCCGCGGTGGCCGAAGGCGCGTAGCGGCGCGAGTGTCAGGGCGCCATCAACTTGCGGAGCGCGTCCAGCGCTTCGCTCGCCCCCACGCCCAGGAACAGGAGCAGCGTGGCGATGAGCGCGGCGTTGACGAGCCAGCCGTTGCGCAGCGCCCCCACCCACGCGCGGCGGTTGTTCATCCACAGCAGCGTCGCGGCGAGCAGCGGCATGAACAACGCGCCCATCAACGCGTAGGCCAGCTGGGCGCGTTGCAGGGGCACCCACAGCAGCGGCAGGGGCACCACCGCCAGCGCCACGAGGTAGCCGCGCCACGCCCGGGTGCTTCGCAGCGGCGCCGCGCGCGCGGGCTCCTGGCGGTGGACGCGCAGGAAGTCCGCGAAGAGATACGGGATGCCCTCCCAGACGCCCAGCAGGCTGGAGAACACGGCGGCCCAGAAGCCCCACAGGAAGAGCCAGTAGCCGAACGGCCCGATGATGTCGCCCAGCCGCTGCGCCAGCAAGGTCGTCACCCGGAGGCCGCTCCCCTGGAGCTGCACGGTGGAGCCGATGATGACCATCGCGATGCCGAACAGCGCCGTCAGCGAGTAGCCCAAGGCGAGGTCGGCCTGACACGTCCGCAGCCACCCCGCGCCTTCACGGCCTCGCTCCCGAATCCAGTAGCCGTAGGAGAGCACCGTCACGGTGCCACCCACGCCGCCCAGCAGGCCCAGCACCCAGGCGGTGCCGCCTTCGGGCATCGTCGGAAGCACCAGCCCGCGCGCGGCGGCGCTCCAGTCCGGTCCCGAGGCCGCGGCCGTGAAGATCACCGTGACGAACATCAAACCGATGCACGCCGCCATCAGCCGCTCGAAGAAGCGGAAGCCCCCGGCCCACACCAACCCCAGGCCCACGATCGAATGCACCACGCCCCAGAGGCGCCGCGACGTGTCCGGATCGCTCGACAGGGGCCACAGCGCGTCGCCCGCGGCGCCGCAGGCGGAGATGAGGGCCCCGCCCGTGAAGAAGCTCCAGCCCAGCAGATAGAGGAAGAAGCCGTAGCGCAGCCACGCGCCGAACCGCGCCCAGCCCTCCAGCACCGTGGTGCCCGTGGCGAGCTGCCAGCGCGCGATGCCCTCGTTGAGGAAGCCCTTCAGCACCGCGCCGACGACGGCGGCCCAGAGGATGGCCATCCCCACCGCGGAGCCTCCCAGGCTCGCGGTGAGCAGGTCCCCTGCCCCCACGCCCGTGGCCGCGACGAGCATGCCGGGGCCGAAGCGGGCCATCCAACCCAGGCCGGCCGGCGGCGCACCGGCGGGCGACTGCGCCGTTGAAGGTGAGGAGGTGTCCATGGGGCGGGAACCGGGACGGTACCCCGCCTCATCCGCTCAGGCCATGGCCTCCAGCGCGCCGCGTATCACCGGATACGTATCCTGCGACGCAGTGCTTCCCATGAAGGTGTCCAGGTGGCCGTACCCCGCCAGGACCTTCCTCTGGTAGTACGACTCACCGTTCTCTTCGCGCAGCCACTCGTAGGTGAGCTCCGTGGACGCGGGCATGTACGTGCCATTCTGCTCTCCGGACACGAAGGTGATGGGACGCTTCAGGTGCTCGGCGCGCAGGTACGACGGCGGCCGCTCCCGGCCATAGCGCCGGAGGTTCTCCTCCCGGCCATGGTCGAAGCCCACCGCGTAGCCCGAGCGCGCCATCTGCGCCAGGTGACGGAACGTCAGCATGTTGCAGGGGCCGAACTGCTCGTCGAGCCGGTCATGCGTCTCCCGGTTCATGCGCGCGTGCCGGAAGAGCTGCCCGTACATGAACGTCAGCCGGCGGCAGACGGTGCTGTCGCATTCATGACGGAGCAGGTCCACGAAGGTGCCGAAGGCCGCCTGGAACAAGGGGCTGCTCGGGTCCTCGTCCGGCGTCAGGTAGTCGCGGGTGATGTCCAGCACGTCCGGCAGCCGCAGCATCGCCTTGAGCTGCGTCGCGGGCGGGACGATGTGGTGCAGCGCCACCTGCGAGGCGACCACGCTCTGGACGTCCGGCAGCAGCCCCGCCGCCATCGCCATGAAGAACGTCGCCGAGCCCGCGCAGTGCACCACCGCCTGCACGGTGTCCACGCCGGTGCGCTCGCGGACACGCCGGACGGCGGCGGGCATGTCGTGGCGGGCGGCGTCATCCAGCGTGAACTGCCGCAGCGGCAGCTCCACGCTGGCGCGCCAGTCCAGCAGCCAGGTGTCGTAGCCGTGGCGCACCAGGTGCTGCACGAAGTTCTCCTGCACCGTGGGCAGCATGAACATGCCGCTCCACACCCCCGCGCCATGGACGAGGAGGACGGGCCCCTTCGCGCCGCCCTGGTAACGCGTGAGCTGCAACGGAACGCCGTCGCCCGCGGGAAAGTCGTGCCTCTCGGCGGAAGGCAGCGTGTTCATGAAGCGCTCCTCGAATGAGATGAGAATCCGTGCACCACGGCCTCGGCGATGCGCTCGGCCACCGCGCTGATGGTCATCACCGGGTGGAAGCCGAGGGCTGTCGGGATGACGGAGCCGTCCGCCACGTGCAGCCCGGGATGGTGGAAGACCTCGCCCTCGGTGGACACCACGCCGCGCTCGGGAGCTTCCGCCAGATGCGCGCCGCCAAGCGAATGCACCGTGAAAGGCCGCTTGAAGAGCTGCCAGGTGACCAGCGGCGCGAAGGTGGCGCCGTACTGGGCCGCCAGGTCCCGCATCGCGTCCGTCATCCGCCGCACCAGCTCCGCGTTCTCCCCGGCGAAGTCCCACGACACGTCGAGCTGCCCGTCCTCCAGGTGCATCCGCCCGTTGGCGTTGTCCTGGCCGATGCCGAAGAGATTGGACGTGCGAGCCGCGTCCACGTCGTCGCGCAGAGGCCGGCTCAGCAGCCCCTTCTTGAGGGCCGCGTGGAGGGCGGGCCCCAGGCAGGTCCACAGCGGCGCGCCCAGTCCCTGGAGCCGCCCGAGGCTCGGCTGTCCCAGGCCCGCGAGGACCTCCGTGGCGGGCTGGTTGAACGTGGCCTTCACCAGCGTGAAGCGCGGCTGATGGTCGGTGAAGCGCATCACCGTGGACACGTCGGGGCCCACCCAGGGCTGGATGTCCTCGCGCGCGCCCTGCATCGACGCCAGGAAGTCCCCGTTGCCCGAATAGCCGTGGCCCAGCCGCCGGCTCACGCGCGGCAGCGTCCGCGCCACGTCCCGGCTGCGCAGCAATATCTCCACCGTGCCCAGCGTCCCCGCGGCCAGCACCACCCGCGAGCCCTCCACGGTGTGCCGCTCCCCCGACACCAGGTCCCGGCAGTGGACGCGGTACCCCTCCCGCACCGGCTCCACGTGGGAGACGAGCGTGCGCGCCAGGACCAGCGCCCCCAGCGCCTCCGCCCGCGCCAGGTACGTCAGGTCCATGGTGTTCTTCGCGCCGTGCTGGCAGCCGAACTCGCACTCGGCGCAGAGCTGGCACACGCGCCGGCCCGGCCCCGGCGGCTCCGAGAAGGCCACGGCCACGGGCGGGTCGAACGTCTCGCGCCCCATGCCCCGGGCCGCGCGCTGGAAGAGGTCCCGCTTGCGCAGCGGAATCGAGGGTGGCACCGGGTTCAGCCGCAGCTCCCGCGCCACCTTGTCGAAGTAGGGCTCCAGCGAGTCCCGGCGGTACGCCTGGGGCCAGCGCGGGTCCTCGAACACCTCGGCGTCCGGCCGCACGTGGACGTTGGCGTAGATGAGCGAGCCGCCGCCGACGCCGCTGGCCGTCACCGTGCCAATGCCGGACAGGAAGCGCACGTCGAAGAGGCCCTGCGCCTTGCGCCGCTCGGCATGGCGCCAGAGCACCTCGTCCGTGCGCGTCACGTCCCGGGGAAAGCCGCCGGGCCGGTAGCGTTTGCCGCGCTCCAGGACCAACACCGACTTGCCCGCCTGGGCCAGGCGCAGCGCGCTGATGGAGCCTCCGAAGCCGGAGCCCACGACGACCACGTCGTACCGCGTTGCCTTCGCCACGATGCGCCTCTCCTATTCCAGCTTGGTTCGCGCGAAGACGTCCCAGAGGTTGCCCATGAACATGCTTCCAAAACGCTTCAGGGCCCGGGCCTTCGCCAGCGGTGACGTCGTCCCCAGCACGGCGAAGGTCGTGAGCTGCTGCAGGAAGTCCGGCATGCCCAGGCGGATGATGCCGCTGGCCACCGCGGGCGCGTGCTGGTCGCTGCCCCGGCGGATGACGGTGTAGAGCGTGGACGTGTCCGACCACATGTCGAAGCCGTCGTCGTCCCGGACGTGCTTGTAGCCGTCCAGCAGGTACGGCTGGCCGTCCGTGCCGGTGAAGGGCAGCAAGTAGAGCATCCGCCGCTCGTAGTAGCTGTCCGTGTCCACGAAGAGGTTGAAGACGCCGTGGTCCACCTTCGCGCCGCCAGGTGGCGTGAGGCCGTGGACGTGGACGGTGCCCTGCGCGATGCCCGAGTGGGCCTTCTCCGCGAGGAAGCGGTCGAGGTTGGGCAAGGTGATGGTGAGGACGAACTCGGCCACCCTGCCCTCTGACTTGCCTTCCTCCTCGGCGCCCGCGTAGTCCGTGTCCGGCAGGTGGCCGGGGTTGATGAAGCCGCGCATCCGTTCGGTGAAGCGCAGCCCCACCACGGGCGTTGGCGACAACACCGTTCCTCCCTCGGGAATCACCACGCTCCGCATCGGGTCCTCCCTTGGCACCACCGGCGTGGGTGCCACGCTCGCGCTCATCCGCATTGACGCGCGGAAGGGCTCCGCAGCCGCCTTGCCCGAGGCCGTCCCGGCGCGCTCGGGGGCGGTCCAGGTGGGGTTCCCCAGCACCTGGCGGATGGCGGCCTCGACGTTGCGCTCCGCCACCGCGGCGATGGTGGACGACGGATTCACCCCGGTGCTCGCCGGCAGCGCGGCGCCATCCAGCACGTACAGGCCGGGGTGGCCGTGCACCTCACCGTCCGGGGTCAGGACGCCGTAGGCGGGCTCCTCCGCCATGGTGCAGCCGCCCAGGTTGTGGACGGACACGGGGATGTGCAGCCGATCCCACAGGGGGTTGAAGACGGCGCGCGCCCCGAGCGCCCGAGCGATGTCCTGGCAGAGCTGCTCCTGCGTCCGGTACAGCGGCAGGTTGGAGGGCACGTCCCAGCGCACCTCCATGTCCCGAGTCAGTGGCCGCAGCGCGAGCCGCCCGTTGGAGCGGTCCCTCCCCATGGCCAGGAACACGGCCTGGAAGCGCTCGCGCTCCTTGCCCATGACGGTTTCAGGGCGGGCGCGCCGGCGCAGGGCGCGGACCAGCTCCTTCTGGAGCAGGTCCGCGGGGACACGGAGGTCCCGGCCCATGTCGATGACTTGAAGCAGCCCCGCCGCCTGCCCGGGGTGCCCGCCCTCCTGGAAGAGGAACCACGTCTTGTCCGCGCCCTGCCCCTGGTCCACCACCAGGCTGGTGGTGATGGTGGGTCCTTCGGAGGGTTCCCACACCTCGCGCGTCTCGAAGGCGAAGGCCAGGAAGTCGCCGTTGGCCGAATAGCGGCACCCCAGCCGGTCGCTGAGGCGCGGGAGCGTGCCCCACTGGTCGCGGCAGCGCAGCAGCAGCTCCGTGGTGTTCACCGTGCCGGCGCACAGGAACACGCGGCGGGCCTCCACGGTGCGCTCGGCGCCGCCCGCGGCGTGGTCCGTATAGGTGACGCGATAGCTCGCCGGAGACAGCGGCTCGATGCGCGTGGCCTCCGCCTGGGTGGTCATCTCCGCGCCCTGCTGTTCGGCGACGGCCAGGTAGTTGAGGTCCAGCGTGTTCTTCGCGCGGACGTTGCAGCCGATGTCACACTCGCCGCAGTAGTTGCAGCCCTCCTGGGCGACGCCGAACTTGTTGGGCAGCGGCTCCCCAGCGGGGGCGAAGCGCACGGCGAGGTCTGGGTAGAAGAACTGCTGCTCGCGGCCGAGCTTGCGCGCGACGTCCCGCATCCGCTTCGCCTTGGTGGGCAGGCCACGCGCGGACGCGGTGATGGGCTGGAGGTCCAGCATGTACGCGACCAGGTCGTAGTACGGGTCCAACGCGGCGCGGCTGTAGCCCTCCGGCCAGTCGGTGTCGAAGGTCTCCGCGGGCGGGCGCAGGTGGACGTTGGCGTAGATGAGCGAGCCGCCGCCGTAGCCCGCGGCCTGGACGATGCTCATCCCCGGCAGCAGCTTCACGTCGAAGAGGCCCTGATTGTACCGCCAGAGCCAGCCGTTGAGCGGGTTGCTCCAGTCGCGGGGAAAGCTCCCCTTCGGGTAGCGCAGGCCCCGCTCCAGCACGCGCACCGTCAGGCCGGCCTGCGCCAGCCGGCATGCCGCCACCGCTCCCCCAAAGCCGGTGCCAATGACCAGCGCGTCGTACGTCGGCGCCATGTTCCCCCTCGTCGCGACCCGTCCCCAGGGCAGGTTTCAACTGCCAACCTATTAACGCACGAGGGTCTGATCCTTCGACCTCCACACTTCGAGGCGGGCCAACCCCTTGAAATCAAATGCGGGATGTAAGCGGATGGAGCTCCATGCACGCCTGACAGCGGAGGAAGTGGTCGGGATGGAGCGCTTCCCAGCACCAGAAGGTGGGCAAAAGGCGATCCGTTGGTTGTCCGCAAACGGCGATGAGACGCTCCCCCTGGACTGCATGCGCGCGCGGCGTCCCTACTCGAACGGGGAAATCGCCCATCGAGTCGTCGTGGCATGTCACCTCACGAGAGTCGATGAGCTCAAACGCGCTCATGAGCGAAGACTGTTTATCCATCCGCGCATGTTGCCAAAGTCAGGACCAATCGTCCCTTCGCGCTTCGCATGGACCGCGCCACGATTGTCCCGGGAGAGACGGTGCGCGTTGCGCCCCGACGGCAGTCCAGGTCCGCAGGAGTGCCCGGAAGAATCAAAGAAGGCGATTCGCTACATGGGGCTGCGCGTTGGGGACAGCGTGTTGGTGGATCTCGACGCGAACCAGACCGAGAGCCGACGTGTCACGCTGTATGACGGCCCCATTGAGAGTGTCGCGAGGGAGGAGTTCGGCCCGTTTGGTGCGACGAGCCGCCTGTACGGGCAGGTCTGGACGACCGGCCCCCAGGTCGTCATCCGGTACTACGAGGCGCAGTCGCCGAACGGAGAAAAAGTTCCCATCTGCGCGGTGGCCCGGCTCGGCTATGACCAGATGAGGAAGCTGCCCGAGTCCAAGCCCGGAACCGCGATCCTCGACGGCTCTGTCGCAGCCGCGTTCATCGTCGATGCGTTCCGATGACTCGGACCACGCGGCCATCTCAGGGGGCCCCTCGCGGCGGGGGGACCGGAGTCACTCCCGTAGCTCGCTGTTCGGAAATGTCGGGGGTTTTGGCGCCACAAAAGTCCCGACATTTCCGAACAGCGATCCACCGGGCTGCGCGCCCGACCCACAGGAATGAAACGCCGTAGCCTGCTCGTGGCGTAGGCACAGAGGTTGGCGCGTCATGGGTGCAGGTGAGCCCGTCGAACAGTTGGGCCCGGAGCCTGGTGCGCCCCCGAATCCATGCTCACGGCCGCCCACCACCTGCCGCGCCAGGACCTTCCCTACAAGGACCTGGGCGCCGACTCCTTCGAGCGCTCCAGCAAGGCGCAGCGCGCCACAAGCGGCGACTACGCCCAACAGCCACCGGCTGCTCGCTTCATCCGCACGCCGCTATCAGTGGGCGTGGTGCGGATCGCACTCCCCCTTCGGACGGAACGGCAAGGCCCACAGCTCGCGTCCGGTCTCTCCGTCATCCGCCGAGAAGAACACGTCCCAGCCCGAGCGCACGAAGTCGCGCGGCGACGAAGACGCACTCCCATGTGCCAGACCCCGCAGCGCCTTCGTGCCCGAACGGGTGCCATCGCTCACCCAGGGCTCGTGCCCATGCACCCCATCGCTCGCGGAGAAGAACAACGTGCCTTCGATGGCGGTCAGCGCTTCGGGATCCGATGAGCCGCCACCGGGCGACAGGTCCTTGAAGAGCGCGGTCCCCGAACCGCTGCCGTTGCTCACCCAGAGCTCACGCCCCTTCCCCGCCCCATCATTCGCGGCGAAGAAGACTCGCGAGCCTAGAACCGCCAGGGCGCTGGGCGAGGAGCCCGTGGGCCCAGGCCAGATGTCCTTCACCCGCTTCGTGCCTGACGTCGAGCCGTTGCTGCTCCAGAGCTCCTCGCCCTCTGGCTCTCCGGCTCCGGCGCTGAAGACGACGCGCTTGCCCAGTGCGACCAGGTCGTGTGGATACTCTCCGAAGAAGTACCGCAGCTGGCGCGTGTTGGAGGCGGCCCCATCCGTCTTCCACAAGCTGGCCTCGCCCTCGTCGTTGTCCACGAGGAAGTAGAGGCGCGACTTCACTGCCAGGAGATCGAAGATGACGTTGTCCCCCACCCGCGTGAGGACGGGAATGACACCTGGCGCTCCGGTGCTACGCCAGAGATGAATCTCATCGCGCCGGGGGCCCCGCTGGGCCGCGACGAAGTAGAAGGCCTCGTTGCCCACGCGAACAAAGCTTCGCGGGGATGAGCTATTGGGGCCCGCCTCGATGTCCTCGACGAGATAGGTCCCCGCGTCCGTTCCGTCACTGCGCCACAGCTCGCGTCCATGCACGCCGTCGTTCGCGCCGAAGTACAGGACCCCCTCGAACTCAACCAGCAGGGGCTCGTTCCTCCTGATGAGGAGGTTCGGACGGAAGAGCCCATCCTCCGTCCCCGGGTAGATGTCCTTCACCAGGTACGTACCGGCCGACGTCCCGTCGGTCACCCAGAGCTCGTAGCCGTGGACGCCGTCATCGGCGGCGAAGAACAGCCGGTTCCCCACCCGCGTCAGATTCGAGATCTCCGACCCCACGAGCCCTGGGTGAATGTCCTTCACCAAGGACGTGCCGCTTCCACCCGTTCCGCTGCTTCGCCACAGCTCACGTCCGTGAGTCCCGTCATCCGCGGTGAAGTAGAGGGCTCGGTCGCCGTGCACCAGGTCCTCCGGCGCTGACCCCTCTGCGCCGGGGTGAATGTCCGCCAATCGAACGGCAGTCTTCCCACACAGCTCCCACTCCTGACTCAGGGCGGACCCGTGATTCGTGAAGTCGGCCTCGTCGACTTCGGTGCCACAACCCGCGGTGCCCAGGAGAATGAGCAGTGGAAGATGGGGCTTCATGACGGCCTCCGTACCTGGCGCGGTTCATCCGCGCCGATGCGGGAGGGTGAGAGTCACGCGCACCCGCATCTACCCGCGCAGAGGTGGCACTCAGCCGTTGGGAAGCGACAGTCGCTCACGCGGCACTGGCACTCCAGTCAGGCACGGCGACTGCACTGGCAAACGTCCGCGCCTGGAATCGAAGCCCTGCGCCAGGCGCACGCAGCCCGAGGCATGTGCAACGCCCCAGCTCCAGACGACATGGCGACACGTCGGGCCCGCGCGCGCCGGACACAACGTCACACGAGGTCAGAACCCAAAGATGAATCCAACCCAGCAGAAGCTACACGCGCGGCGGCGTCACGTTCGCGGATTCACGCTGATTGAAATCATGGTCGTCATCACCATCCTCGGCCTCATCGCCGCGGCGGTGGGCGTCTCCGTGATGTCGAACCTGGAGGAGGCCAAGCAGAAGACCGCCGCCCTGGACATCAAGGCGTTGGAGACGGGGCTCAAGCTCCACTACATGAAGACAGGCAGCTTCCCAGAGACACAGGCTGGCCTGGATGAGCTCCTTCAGGCGCGCTCGTTGGAGCGCCTGCCCAGCGACCCGTGGAACCGCGACTACGTGTACACGAATGAGGGCGGCCGCCCTGTCATCCTGTCGTATGGCGCGGATGGTGTCCCAGGGGGTGAAGGCAGCGACGCGGACATCTCCTCCCAGTTGGAGTCACCGTCCTCGAGCGCGGCCCGCCGCCCCAAGAAGCTCCGTTAGCCCGTCACGCGGGCGATGGCCGCGCCCAGGCCCTGCTCCACGACGTTCCGGTAGGGCCCCTCGGGCAGGTCTCGTAGTCGTCAGTGGCCACATCCCACGCCCGCTGGAAGCATGCCCGTGCCTCCTCCGGACGGCGGGCGGCTTCCTCCTGCATGCCCTGAGCGCGCAGCTTCACAACGGGGTTCTCCAGGTCCATGCCCTGCATGATGCCCGGAGCGCCTCCCCTCACGAAGCCCGCCGCGCCTGACGCTTCAGCGGCCCGCCGCCACCCGCGCGAAGTGGTGCGCCAGACGGTGCAGGACCTCCGTGTTGTCGGCCTCCGCGGCCTTCAGCTTGGGCAACTGCGCCTTCAGCTCCTGGAGGTTCTTCCCGCGCCGCTGGAGGCTGTCCGCCTCCAGGTCAATCCACCGCCCCAGCTCGCTCGCGGTCAGGCTCCTGCCGCAAGAAGGGGTGCTGCTCGGATTCGTAGACGGCCATACGGCCGCCCATGACGACCAGCAGCTCCGCGTCCACGTCCTCCCGGCGCAAGGCGCGGAAGCGGTTCACCAGCGCGAAGCCCGCCTCCTGCAACACCGGCCCCAGCAGGCCGGGCTCTTCGTGCTCCTCGTGCTGGAACACCACCGCGCGCATCGTCGTCACCTCCCGAGCCGCGGGCGCCCTGCCCGCGGGCTCAATCGTATGCGCACGACGTGCAGATGTTGAGGCAGGTCCCCACCTGCTCTCCGGAGTCCTTCACACACTCCTGGTTGCGGGCGCAGTTCACGTCGCTCGTACAGCCGGGCACACACTCGCTGAACGTGGCGTCCGCGCAGTACTGCCCCGGCTGGCAGGGGTCGTCACCCATGAACTCTCCGCACTCGGTGTACCCCTTCTGAAGGGGCGCCATGACACAGGCGCCGGTACCCAGGGAGAGCACGGCGAGGACGGCGGGCCAGAGACGGGTACGCATCGAAAGACCTTTCGGGAGCAAGCGGAGGATGCCCGCCTGCTCCCGACGTCCGTCCGGGCGCCGTATTCACGGCCCGTGCGTCGTTCTACTCCGCGGCCGGCACCGGGCAGCGCCCCTCACGCCAGTCCGGCCAGCGGTCCCTGTGCCAGGGGTCCGAAGGTGCCTCGTGGAATCTCGAAGGCCTGGAGGATGGAGAGCAGCACGTCCCCACACCGCTTGCCCTGCGCCCGCATGTGCCGGCCCGGCCGGATGGCACCGCCCGCGCGCCCCGCGAGCAGCACCGGCATGTCGTAGTGGTTGTGCCAGTCGCTGTGCGAGATGTCGCTCGAGTAGAAGACCGCCACGTTGTCGAGCAGCGTGCCCTCCCCCTCCGGCACCGCCTTCAGCCGCTGCACCAGGTGCGCGAAGCGGCCCACCTGCCACCGGTCGATCTCCACCTTCGCCGCCAGCTTCACCGGGTCATTGCCGTGGTGGGAGGCATCGCCGTGGTGGGAGAAGGCCCGGCCGTTGACGGTGAACATCATCGGGCTGACACACATGCCGAGCATCAGCGTGGCGACGCGGGTGGCGTCACACTCGAAGGACTTCACGATGAGGTCGCACATCAGGTTGGCGTAGGCCGTGCCATCCATGGGGATGCCCACCAGCCGCGCCCCCGGGGCGCCCTGCTCCGCCTTCTGGATGGCGACTTCGATTTCGCGGATGCCCGTGAGGTACTCGTCCAGTCGGAGCTTGTCCGCCTGACCCAGCCTGGCCTGAAGCGCCTTCGCCTGGCCCGTCATCCGGTCGAGCACGCTGCGCCGGTACATCCAGAGGCGCCGCTCCGCGTCCGTGGGGCCTTCGGCCTGGAGCGCCCCGAAGAGCCGGTCAAAGATGACGCGAGGGCTGTAGACGTTGGGCAGCCGCTGGCCGCGGGAGAACGTCGCCATGCAGTGATCCTCGCCACTGCAATGGTCCTGCGTGTCGTCATACGACGACGGCTTCGGGTCGATGAAGCCATCCCCGTTCGCGTCACGGTACCCCGGGTTGTCGTAGCCGTTGTTCTCCACGCTGAGCGTGAGCGCCGGCACGCGCACCTGCGCCGACGTGGCGCGCGCGATGACCTGGTCGACGGAGTCCGTGTTGCCCGCGACGATGCGCTCGGACGCGGTGAGCATCATCCAGAAGCCGCCCTCGTGCGTGCGCTCGTAGTAGTCCCATGCGCCCAGCCGCAGGCCGCTCAGCACCAGGACGTCATCCTTCACCGGCGCCAGCGGCGACAGCGTGGGCGGCAGCGCGTAGCTCGCGCCTTCAGTGGTCGGAAACCATTGGTCCGGGACGACGCCCGCGGAGTGGAACATGCCCACGAAGCGCAGCGGCGGCTTCGCACCGGACGCGTGCGCCCGTGCCAGGGAGGGCGCCATGGCCTCCAGCCAGGGCAAGGCGAGCGCCGCTCCCGTGGCCCCCCGCAGCAGACTGCGTCGCGACAGCTCCCAGGGTTTCGATTTCGGCACGGGGGATCCTTGTTGTCTGAGCCACGGGCTTGCTGAGCAACGAGGGTGCCACGACACCGCGTCGTCAGGAGTTCCGGGGAATTGCAACCTTCGTGGATTCCCGAGGGCACGACAAGGGGCTGGCCCCCCACCCGGGTGTGGGGTGTCGTCCTCGCTGCTCAGGCCTTGGGCTTGCGGATGCGCAGCAGCCCTTCCTGGGCCACCGAGGCAACCAGCCGGCCGTCACGCGTGTAGACGCTGCCGCGCGACAGGCCGCGCGCGTTGCCCGCCCACGGACTGTCCATGGCGTACAGCAGCCAGTCGCTCACCTTCAGGTCACCGTGGAACCACAGGGCATGATCCAGGCTGGCGCCCAAGATGCGGGGCTGGAAGAAGCTGGCCGCGTGGGGCAGGAGCGCGGTGCTGATGAGGTTGAAGTCGGACGCGTAGGCCAGCACATACCGGTGCACCTGCGGATCCTCCGGCAGGTCGCCGTTGGCGCGGAACCACACGTGCTTGATGGGCGCCTTCGCCTCCGGATTGAACGGATCCACCGGCGCCACGGGCCGGATCTCAATCGGCCGCTCCCCCAGGAACTTCTCCCTCAGGGCCTCCGGGATGCGGGCGGACAGGCGGCTCAGCAGCTCCTGCTCCGTGGCCAGCTCCTCCGGGCCCGGCACCTCCGGCATGGGCGCATGGTGGGCAAAGCCCTCTTCGTCCCCGTGGAAGGAGGCGATCATCGTCAGGATGGGCTCGCCCTTCTGCACGGCCACGACGCGGCGCGTAGTGATGCTGCCGCCGTCCCGCACCCGGTCCACCGTGTAGACGACCGGAAGCGTCGCGTCGCCCGGGCGCAGGAAGTAGCCGTGCAGGGAGTGGACATGGCGGTCGGCGGGCACCGTCTGGCTGCCCGCGGACAGCGCCTGGCCCAGGACCTGGCCGCCGAAGAGCTGGCGGAACCCCAGGTCCTGGCTCCGGCCACGAAACAGGTTTTCCTCGATTTTCTCCAGCTTGAGGAGCGACAACAGCTCGTCCAGGACTCGGCTCATGGCCCCTGTCCTAATCGACCCGGGGGTCGGTGTCTCGGGTAACGAGGCCCTGGCCGCGGTGCATCAATGACATACGGCGTCATGGGTTGCCTCCGCTTTTCGCGACCTTTGAGAGCGGAGGATCTTGAAGCGCCATGCCCTCCTGCGCGACGCTGATGCTCAACGCTGGACACTCCATCCGGGGGGCGAATGCAGGCGAATGTATTCACGGCGGTGCTGATGCCGCTGGCGCTGGCTGTCATCATGCTCGGGCTAGGCCTGACGCTGACGCTGGCGGACTTCAAGCGGGTCATTGTCTATCCGCGCGCCATCCTGGTGGGCCTTGGCTGCCAGATGTTGGTGTTGCCGGTGGCCTGCCTGCTCATTGCCCACGCCTTCCGTCTGCCGCCGGAGCTGGCGGTGGGGCTGATGCTGCTGGCCGCGTCCCCGGGCGGCGCGACGGCCAACCTCTTCAGCCACCTGGCCCGCGGAGACGTGGCGCTCAACATCACGCTGACGGCGGTGAACAGCGCGCTGTCGCTCGTCACGCTGCCGCTCATCATCAACCTGTCGCTGGCGCACTTCATGGACGAAGGCCGCGCGGTCCCCATGCAGTTCGCGAAGATTGTCCAGGTGGTGTTCATCGTCCTGGGGCCGGTGAGCCTGGGCATGTTCATCCGCTCGCGCAGCGCGGCCGTGGCGCAGCGCATGGACAAGCCCATTCGCATCCTGTCCACCGTCTTCCTCGTCGCCGTGATTGGGGCGTCCGTGTACACGGAGCGCGCAAATGCGCTCAGCTTCTTCCGCCAGGTGGGCCCGGCGGCGCTGGCCTTCAACGTGGTGAGCCTCGCGGTGGGCTACTTCGTGCCCGTCATCCTGCGCCTGCCCCGGCGGCAAGCGGTTGCCATTGGCATGGAGATTGGCATTCACAACGGAATGCTTGCGATTGCCATCGCGCTCAGCCCTACGCTGCTGGCGAACTCGACCATGGCCATTCCCCCGGCCATCTACAGCCTCATCATGTACTTCACCGCGGCGGCCTTCGGCTTCTATGTCAGCCGGCGCTACGCGGATGAGCCGTCCCCCGCTGTACACCGCCCCCCCACGTCACTCCCCGAGAAGGTGTCTTGATGACGCTGCGTCGACCGCTGTCCGTGCTCTCCCTGTCACTCTGCCTGGGATTCTCCGCGCCAGCCGCCGCCGAAGAGCCCGAAGCCGCTGCCCTGCCCTCGACTCCGCAGACAGCGCCCAAGCCCACGGACGCGCCCACGGCCCCCACGCTGCCGCCGTTGGGGCCCGACACTCGCCTGTACTTCGCCAACATCAACTTCCTGCGTTGGAACCCGCTGGGCATGGAGACCCAGAACCGGATCATCCTCCAGAAGCGGATGTTCGACGGCGAGTCCATGTTGACGCGCGACAACTTCGTCAACGGCGCGTTCGCCATCAAGGCCAACCCGGCCTCGGTGAAGATTGGCCCCGTCTTCGAGATTCAGCCGCTGGCCATCTTCAACCTGCGGGCGACCTATGAGTACGTCCGGTACTTCGGCACGTTCGGGTTCCTCCAGTCGTACACCAACCCGATGCTGGACTTCTCCGACGACGCGCGCGGCTTGACGCAGGATGACGCGTACAGCACCTCCGGGCACCACTACATGCTGGAGCCCACGCTCCAGGCGCGCTTCGGCTCCTTCGTGGTGCGGAGCAAGGCGTCCATCGAGTACTGGAACGTGGCGCTGCGCGAGGGCAACGGTGCGTCCTTCTACGACGCGCTGCTGGACACGCTCATCCCCGGCCGGGGATGGGTGTTCACCAACGACACCGACCTGATGATGCTGACGACGCCGCAGCTCACGCTGGGGGCTCGCTTCAGCGGTGTGTGGCCGCGCTACCAGGATGGCTCGGGCGGAGCGCAGAACGTGGACAACAGCCACACGCGCATCGGCCCCATTGTGGCCTACTCGTTGAACACGCGCGAGGGCTCGTCGTTCAACCGGCCGACGATCCTCTTGAACTTCGCGTGGTACCTGAACCACCCGAACCGTGGCGGCGCCCTGCCCTACATGATGGGCGCCTTCGCCTTCACGTCCGACTTCCTGGGCGGCTAGGCGGGACACTTCCGCCGGGCGCCCCTTCTTGGGGACGCCCGGCGTTGAAGCAGGGGTGAGCCCGCGAAGGCGCCCGCCCGGCTCAGTGCGCTTCGTCGTGGGGGCCGTGGGCGTGGCCGTGCTCCAGCTCCTCGGCCGTCGCGGCGCGGACGTCCCGCACGGTGACCTCGAAGTGCAGCGTCTTGCCGGCCAGCGGGTGGTTGAAGTCCACCATCACGGAGTCGGCCTTCACTTCCTTGATGAAGAAGTCCACCTCGTCCCCGTCCGGGTCGGTGGCGCTGAGCACGCCGCCCGCCACCAGCTCCAGGCCCTCCGGGAACTCCGTCTTCGGAACTTCCTCGACGCCCTCCGCGTCGTAGTCGCCGTAGCCCTCGTCGGGGCCCACCGTCACCTGGAGGGTGTCGCCACGCGCCTTGCCCTCGAGCGCCTTCTCCAGGCCCGGCACGATCTCCTCGTGCCCCTGCAGATAGACGAGCGGCTCCCCCGGCTCGCTCTCGTCCACGGCCTTGCCGTCGCCGAGATGGAGGCGGAAATCGATGGAGACGACGCTGTCCTTGGTAATTTTCATGAGGCCCTCATAGCGCACGGCCGTGACGCGTGCCTCAATGATGTGCCTGTCTGACAATGGGGCGAGCGTCCCGCCCCAACCGACTGTCCGATTCCAGCGGTGCGGAAGCCCTGGATGCTCAGGTCCCCGAGCGAGGGCTCCCCATTCCCAGGTCCAGTGAGGCCGCCCGAGTGCTCCGGGCCAGGCGTGTCTCCAGGCGAAGGAGTCGGCGGTGGTGGTCCACGGGCAGCTCCGCCGCCGAGGCCAGCTTCGCGTGGTGCAGCGCCCGCGCGAGGTCCTTGAGGCCGTGCTCGTACAGCTTGGTGAGCTGGAGGTGCAGCGTCGCGGCCTGGAAGCCCTGGGCCGTCTTCAGGGCCTGGTGCAGGTGCGCCGCCGCCGTCACGGCGTCACCCGCCTTGCGTGACAGCCGCGAGGCCAGGGCCAGGGCTTCAATGCCCACCGCGCCAGCGTCCCCCGCCGCCGCGGCACGGGCGAAGGCCTGGGCGCGCTCGTAGTCGCGAGCCCGGAGCGCCACGCCCGCGAAGCCGAGCAGATCCCGAGGGTCCGCGTCCCGGGGCACGGAGGCGCCTGGGCC
Organism: Myxococcus sp. AM009; assembly: GCF_013372605.1. Lineage (NCBI taxonomy): Bacteria > Pseudomonadati > Myxococcota > Myxococcia > Myxococcales > Myxococcaceae > Myxococcus > Myxococcus sp. AM009. The sequence continues at coordinate 19,216 of NZ_JABXEP010000045.1, read as the reverse complement.
GCCCGCCCGGAAGCGGCGGACCAGTTCGCCCAGCAGGGCCGCCAGGAGGAGGAGGTCGTTGACGTTGTGCTCCAGCACGGGCGTCAGCGCCGAGCCATCCCCGCCGCGCAGGTAGCGGAAGTACAGGTCGGGAATCAGCGAGCCGTCCACGTCGTCGACGCGCCGGAAGCCGAGGACCTGGTCTTCCAGGTGGACCAGCCGCGTGCCGGCGCCCCGGTGCTTGAAGACGCGGCGGGCGCAGTGGAGCAGGTCCAGGTGGGGCAGCTCCGCCGGCGCGGGGACGCGGTTGAGGACGAAGCGCGTGCGCAGGAGCGGCCAGTCGAAGCTCTTGCCGTTGAAGGTGACGAGGCAGGAGGACTCGGCCATGCGCTCGGCGAGCGAGCGCAGCATGGGGGCCTCTTCTCCCAGGCGTCGCAGGAAGAGCTGGTGCACCTTGAGCGAGCGGCCCTCGAACCACGCCAGCCCGACGAGGAACGGCACGGTGCCAGTCCCTCCGGCGAGCCCGGTGGTCTCCGTGTCCAGGAAGAGCATCCGCTGGAAGTCCACGCCCGCCAGGTCCGCGTGCAGCGCGAGGCTGGCGACCAGGGAGCCCTCCACGTCCAGCGCCGCGGCGAGGGGCGCCGAGCCGTGGTGGTGCTCCGGGGCGAGGATGCGCTCGGAGACGTGGACCGTGCCGTGGGCCGTGGCGCGGGACTCCACGGGCAGTGGGCCCGGCGGCGCCCGCGGTGGCGTGCCCCGTCGCGCGGCGGCCACGCCCTGGCGCTCCGACCAGTCCGACAGCATCCGCCGCAGGCTGTCGATGCGGGGATCTCTCGGGGCGGATGGAGGTGAGGGCTGCTCGGCGGGCGCGTCGGGCACGCCCGCCTTGGCACCGGGCATGGACGACTCATCCATGCGCCGGGCCTGAACCAGCTTCGCCAGTTGCGCGGCGAGCGCGTCGGGCACGCCCAGCTCCGCCCCAGTCGCGGGCCTGGCCTCCGCGCGCGCGGCGGGCTCGGCCTGTGGCTCCGCCACGGGGGGCTTCGGGGGTGACTTGCCCCCGGGGCCCACGCTCGTCAGGCGCGCCAGCTTCCGCTTGAGGTCCATGGCCGCGCCTCCCGGTTACTGCATCCCCGCGATGCCCAGCGCCGACAGCACTTCGAGCGTCAGTCGCTTGCGTGGATGCGGGTCCACGGGCGCCTGTCCCGGCATCGCACCCGCCGCGGGGCCGATGCACGCCGGACAGCCATCCTCACACGTGCACGACTCCAGCAGCCGGCGCGCACGGCTCAGCAGCTCATCCCGCTGGTCATACAGCCGCGCCGCCAGCCCCACGCCGCCGGGCACGTTGTCGTACAGGAACACCGTCGGGTCGAAGCCCACGCCCCCGTCCTTGCGCGGCGGTCCCTCCGCGTCATCCCGGCTTCCAAGCGTCTTGCCGATATCCCGAGGGTCAATCATCAACCCCACGCACGCCACCGTGCGCAGCGCCGTCGTCAGTCCACGAAGCGCATCGATGACCGCCGGTCGCGGCGCCCGCATGGCACGCACCACCGTCTCCGGCACCGTCAGCCACAGCGCCGTGGTGTGCATCTGCATCTCCGGCAGCGCCACGTCGCCGTAACCGACGTTCTCATGCGTGTGGTACTTGATCTTCTTGTACCCCACGACCTTCTCGATGACGCTCACCTCTCCCATGCCCGCCTGAAGGTCCGGGCCCATGGGCGCGGCCTGGTCCTCCTGGATGACGTGCACGCGCACGTAGGTCATCGCGTCGGTGAAGTAGTCCGGCGCCACCTTCCGCACGAAGGCCTTGTGGTTCTCGTAGTCGAAGCGCTCGACCTGATACTGTTCGGCCTCGTGTTGGTAGATGGCCTGCTCGTGCAGCATCGTGTGCGCCGAACGGAAGTCCATCTCCGCCAGCGTCCGGTCCGTGCCCTTCTCGATGATGACCACGTTGTCCCAGCCCACGCTGCGCAGTGACACGTGGTTGGCCGGATACGCATCCGTGGACCAATGGAACACGCGCCGGCCCGCCTCGCCCACGGTGGGGTGCACCACCTCATGCTGCGCGAGGAACCCGAGCGCCTCCGTGGTGGACTCCGGCGGCACGTCCCCGAAGGGCTCCCCCTCCTCGAACGGCAGCTCGAAGGACGCGCACTTGAGGTGCTGGACCAGGATCTCCACATTGTCCGGGTCGATGCGCGCGTGCTCCACCGGAGAGCCCACGAGGAAGCGCGGGTCGCCGGCGAGGTACTGATCCAGCGGCGCGCTCGACGTCACCAGCAGCGCCAGGCTCCCCTCACCGCGCCGCCCTGCCCGGCCGAACCGCTGCATCAGCGCCGCCACCGAACCCGGGTAGCCCGCGCACACCACCGCGTCCAGCGAGCCGATGTCGATGCCCAGCTCCAGCGCGTTGGTGGCCACCACGCAGCGCACCTCGCCCGCGCGCAGCGCCGCCTCCGTGGCGCGCCGCGTGCCCGGCAGGTACCCGCCGCGGTAGCCCTGGATGAGGGACGGATCCAGCTTCTCTTCCACGAAGCGGTCGCGGAGGTACTTGAGCATCACCTCGATGTTGTTGCGCGACTGCCCGAAGAGCAGCGTGGACACGCCCGCGCGCACCAGGTCCGCCGTCAGCCGCACCGCCGTCTTGAGGTAGCTGGCCCGGATGCCCAGCTCCGCGTTCACCACGGGCGGGTTGAACACCATGACGCGCCGCTCGCCGGAAGGCGCCCCGCTCTCCGACACCAGCGTCACGTCCCGCCCGAGCATCCGCCGCGCGTGGGCCTCTGGATTGCCAATGGTGGCCGACGCCGCGACGAACACCGGGTCCGCGCCGTGGAAGCGCGCCACGCGCTGGAGCCTGCGCAGCACGTTGGCCAGGTGTGAGCCGAAGACGCCCCGGTACGTGTGCAGCTCGTCGATGACGACGTAGCGCAGGTTGGAGAACAGGCGCGCCCAGCTCGCGTGATGCGGGAGGATGCCCGTGTGCAGCATGTCCGGGTTGGTGAGCAGCACGCCGCTGCGCTCCCGCGCGGCCCGGCGCGCATCCCCGGGTGTGTCACCGTCGAAGGTGATGGCGCCGTGGGACAGGCCCGCCTCGCGCATCAGCGCGCGCAGGGACTCTTCCTGGTCTCTGGACAGGGCCTTGGTGGGGAACAGGTACAGCGCGCGCGCCTGGGGCTCCCGCGCGAAGCGGTCCAGCAGCGGCAGGTTGTAACAGAGGCTCTTGCCGGAGGCGGTGGGCGTGGCGATGACCAGGCTCTGTCCCGCCCGGGCCAGCCGGTACGCCTCCGCCTGATGCGAGAAGAGCTGCTGGATGCCCCGCTTCTCCAGCGCCTCGCGCACCTGGGGCGCCACGTCCGCCGGAATGGGCGCGAAGACGCCGGCGCGCGCGGGGGTGGCCTCATCCAGGACGAAGCAGGAGCGGAGCTGCCGGTCCGCCCGCCACCCGTCCAGCACGGAGTCCAGCCCGCGAGGCGCGTTCCACGGCGTGCGACGGGCCCCTCCGAAAGCGCCCGGTTCCTTCTCTGGCTTCATGGGCCGGGCACTGTACAGACGTATACCGAGGCAAACAACGCGGGAGCGCGCCTCATTGGTTTGACCTCCAGCTAAAACGCGCGGAGGCGGACGCGTGGGCGCTCCACTAGTGTGCCGCGCCGTGGCCCTCGCCATCTTCCTGTTCACCTACGTCTTCATCGCCGGTGCGCGGCTTCCGTACCTGCGGCTGGACCGCCCCGGGGGCGCGCTGCTGGGCGCCGTGCTGATGGTCGTCGCCGGCGTCGTCACGCCCGCCGAGGTCTTCAACCACAGCGCCGACGCGAACCAACACGCCATCGACGCGGACACCATCGTCCTCCTGCTGGGGATGATGTTGCTGGCCGCGTACATGTCCCAGGCCGCCTTCTTCCGCACCGCGGGCGCGTGGGCCGTGCGCAAGGCCCATACGCCCCGGCGGCTGCTGCTCGCCGTGACGTTCATCTCGGCGGTGATGTCCGCGGTCCTGGTGAATGACACCGTGTGTTTGATGCTCACGCCGCTGGTGCTGGCCACCGTGGACGACGCGCGCCTGCCGCCCGCCCCGTACCTGCTCGCGGTGTGCATGGGCAGCAACAGCGGCTCGGTGGCGACCTTCACCGGCAACCCGCAGAACATGCTCATCCAGGGTGCGTCCGGGCTGTCCTACGCCAGCTTCGCCGCGTACATGGCCCTGCCCGCCCTGCTCTCCACGGCGGTGGTCGCCGCCGGGCTCCTGTACCTCTTCCGGCACGACCTGCCGACGAGGCGCTTCGAGCCCAAGCCGCCGCCGCCCCCCGTGGACCAGGGGCTCATGGTGCTCACGCTGGTGGTGCTGGCCGGGGTCGTCGTGGCCTTCTTCGCCGGCCTGCCCATGAGCTGGAGCGCCCTGGCCGGAGCGGCCCTGGTCATGGCCCTGTCCCGGCGCGAGCCACGCGAGGCGCTGGAGCGCGTGGACTGGGTGCTGCTGCTCTTCTTCGCCAGCCTGTTCGTCGTCGTCTACGGCGTGAACAAGCACGGCTGGGCCGAGGAGATCCGCGTCCTGTTCGGGCCCCTCATGGCGGGCCCGCCCCTGCGGGAGACGCTGGGCTTCGCGGGGCTGACGCTGGTGGCGTCCAACCTGTTCAGCAACGTGCCCTTCGTCATGCTGGCGCGGACGTGGGTGCCCGCGCTGCACGACGTGGAGCTGGGCTGGCACGTGCTCGCGCTCGGCTCCACGCTGGCGGGCAACCTCACGCTGGTGGGCAGCGTGGCCAACCTCATCGTGTTCGAGGCCGCGCGCGGCAAGGTCAACATGACCTTCCTCCGCTTCCTCCGCGTGGGCCTCCCGGTGACGCTCGTCAGCTTCTTCGTGGGGTTGACGGTGCTCCTGGTGGAGCACGCGCTGTTCTGAAGAAGGCCGGGTGACTCAGGGGTCGGGGTCCGGCAGCTCGCCGGGCGCCAGCCCGTCTTCCGGAGGCTTCGTCGCCTCGGGTGCCGGCGCCCCCGCCTTGCCGGGAGCGCCGTCCGACCCCGCCGCGGAGGCCCGGGCCGGCGGCGCGCCGCCGCGGTCGGTGGGCGTCAGGTCCTTCACGAACAGCCGCGCCACGTCGTCCAGCATGGCCGTCATCGCCTCGCGGAAGAGCGACGGGTCCTTGCCCACCTTGAACGGGTCCAGGTGCGCCTTGCCCTCGGCGACCTGGTCCATGGTGAACGAGCGGTGCCACACCTCCGCGCGCCCGTCCAGGGTGAACATGCGGCCATAGCCTCGCAGGTACGCGCCCGCGCGGCCGTCGTCGCTGCGCATGCCGTAGTCCTCGATGACGAACTCGACGATGGTGTCCGCGCCCAGCGACGCCACCAGGTCGTAGTCCGGCGCGTTGGCCGGCACCTCCTCCACCAGGAAGCTCTCCAGCACCGAGGCCACCTGCGCGGGGTCCACCACGTGCGTCCACGGGAACTCACGCGGCAGCTGCGACAACGTGGTGACCCGGAGGCGCTCGGAGATTTCGAAGCGCGTGACGGCCTGGAGCAGCTTCACCGTCAGCCGCCGGTCCGCCTCCACCGGCTCCAGCTTCTTGAGCTTGTTCCGGTACGCCGAGTCCTCGCGGAACACGTGGCTCTTGGGGCCGGCCCCGTCCTTGATGCGGGAGATGAAGGCCGGACGCCGGACGCGGTCCAGGTCCGCGCCAGCCAGGCGCTGCGACGCACAGCCCGAAGCCAGCAGCAGTGCGAGAAACGGCAGTATCCGTCGCGTCATGGAGGGACGGTTCTACCCCATTCCGTGCCCTCACGCTCCTCCCCGGCCTCCAGGGTGTTGGCGGGCCTCCGGTCGTGCCCGACTGGCTGCTATGCTTCACGGCCGTGAAACAGCCGCCTGTCACACCCTCTGCCTCGCTCCCTGGCCGCAAGCGCCGGCTTGGGGAGATTCTCATGGACGCCGGGCTCCTCTCGGAGACCCAGCTCCGCTCCGCCCTCGCCGAACAACGCAAATGGGGCGGAAAGCTGGGCCTCACCCTGGTGCAGATGGGGTTCGTGGACGAGAGCTCCATGGTCCACGCGCTGTCGCGACAGCTCGCCATCCCCACGGTGGATTTGGAGCAGCACACTCCGTCCGCGGTGGTGTTGCAGGCGCTCCGGGCGGACATCGCCGAGCGCTACACCGTCTTCCCCATCGCCGCGGACCCGGCCGCGAAGACGCTCACCGTCGCCTCCGCCGACCCCACCAACGTGGAGGCCTTCCAGGAGCTGGCCTTCCACTGCGGCCAGCGCCTGCAGGTGGTCGTCGCGAGCGCCTCGTCCATCGAGCGCGCCATCCGCCGCCACTACCACGGGGAGGTCACCTCCACGACGGCGACCCCGCTGTCCTTCGGCATGGACGAGCCCACCTTCGAGCTGGCGCCCCCGGTCGAGAGCGCGCCCCTGTCCCTGGCCGTGCGCGCGGTCTCCTCGGCGACCCTGGCGCAGCCCGGCCGTGAGACGGAGCTCACCCAGCGCGTGGAGGAGCTGACGCAGCAGGTGGCGGGGCTGGAGCGGATGGTGGCCCAGCAGGCCCGCTCGCTGCGGGCCATGCTGGAGCTCCTGGAGACGCGCGGCCTGGTGACGCGAGACGACTACCTCGCCAAGGTCCGCTGACGTCAGACGAGGATGAGGTCTTCCTCGACGCCGGCTTCGGTCAGCACGCGCTGCGTGCGACGGAGCCGTTCGTCGCTCAGGTCGGAGATCAGGGCCAGGATCTGCGGGTGGCTGGAGATGAGCGCGTCGAAGTCGGCGCGCGGCAGCCGCAGCAGCGTGGTGTGCCGGGTGGCGGTGACGGTCGCCGTGGCGGGCGTCTTCTGGAGCAGGGAAATCTCTCCGAACACCTCCCCTTCCCGGAGCTGCGTCAGCAGGTGGCCGTCCTTGCGCACCTCGACCTCGCCGGACAACACCACGTAGAGGCCGTCCGTCGGGTCGCCGTCGCGGATGACGACCGCGTCCCGTTCGACGTCACGGGAGCGGAAGCGCTCCACCAGGTCGCGCCGGTCCTTCCGCTCGAAGAGCCGGAACAGCTTCGACGTGTTCATGACGTTCGTCAGCATGCGCTGGCGGCAGAACTTCTTCAGGGCGAGGGCCACCTGCGGGTGGCTTCGCGACAGCTCGGCGAGCACCCCCGCGGAGATCTCCAGGAGCTGCGAGTCGTCGGACGCGGACTCCACGGAGGCCGTGCGAGCGGCGCCGGAGAGCAGGGCCATCTCCCCGAAGAAGGCGCCCCCTTCGAGCGTCGCGAGGTCGTGGCGCTGGCCGTCCTCCGTCCGGAAGACGCGCACCGCGCCCTCGCAGATGACGTAGAACGCGTCGCCGTGGCTGCCCTGGTCGATGATGCGCTCGCCCGGTCCGAAGCGGCGCAGCGGGCAGCGCTCGAACAGCTCGATGAAGGCGTCTCGAGGCAGGTCCGAGAAGAGCGGAATCGTGGGCAGCGCGTCCAGGGACGTCGCTTCGGGAGGGACCTCCTCCGTCAGGCTGTAGATCTCTTCCTCGAGGCCGTCGCTGATGGACGTGGCCCCCAGGCCTTGTCGACTCAAAGCCGCCTGCGCGGCCAGCTCCACCGCGTGCAACAGGGAGTCCGCCTCCAGCTCCAACTCCGTGAAGGAGGACGGGCTCGTCGCCGTCCGGAAGGAGGCGCCCAGCGCGGGTGACAGGTCGTGGCCCGGGAGCGCGGTGGCGCCCGCGGGGACCGGCGCGTCGGCACGGCGCGGCCGGAGTCCTGGAGGCGAGGAGGACGCCGCGGCGTCAGAAGCGGTGGGCGCCTCTGGCTGCGTGGTGATGGGAGACGACAGGGCCTGCCAGCGGCCGCTGTTCGAGACGGAGCGTGGCGGTGCGGCCGGCGCGGGTTCGGGCGCGCGCGCCGCACCCACGGCGGGCAGCCGCTGCGACGCACGCGGTGCCAGTCCTGGCGGCAAGGAGCTCGTCGCCGCACGCGCGCCTCCGGGCTGAACCGCGGGAATCCGGGTCGCGAGCGGCGGAGCCTCCGGTTCGGGGAGAGCCACCGCGTCGTCCACCCGCTCCCCTGCCACGACGGGCTCCACGTCCAACGTCACCTCCACGCCAGCGGTCCCTTCTTCCGAAGCCAGCCCCACCTCGACCGAGTGGACGACTTCCTCGGTGTCACGCGAGGACGCGTCGGTGGACAGCACCCGCGCTGGAGGCAGCTCCGCGGACAGGTCCGCCGAGGAACCGCCGGCCGCCTCATCCTCACCCAAATCAATGGCGGCGACGGCCGCCCGGACGGCCGCGGGCAGACGCGACGTCCCAGGAGGCTCGGCGGACGCCTTCACCGTCACGGACGACGCGTTGCTCATCGGGCCCCGGGCCCGGACGCCCATGGGCGTACCCCGGCGCGCGTACAGGTCCGCGAGCATCTGCTGCACGCCGCGGTGCGCGGGGTCCAGTTCGAGGATGAGCTTGCTCGCGGCGATGGCGCGCGGAAGGAAACCCTCGCGCGCGAAACCCTCCGCGGCGGATTGGTACGCCGAGATGGCCCGGTCCCGCTGTCCCGCCTTCACCCAGGCATCCCCGGAGCGCAGGCGCGACTGATGGTCCTTGGGCTCGGCCCGGCAGTAGTCCTCGTAGAGCTCCGCCGCCTTGGAAAAGCGTCCCTTGGTGAAAGCCTCGGACGCCTTGTCCTTGAGCTTGCGCAGCTCCATCAGCGAGCGCCCTCCGACGCGGTGCTCTCGGACCCCGGTGCGGCGCCCGCGGCCTCACGCACCGTCCGGAAGTAGTCCGCCTTGAGGGCCTCCAGCTGGTCCGCATGCGCGGCGCTGCCCAGCTTCCGGAGCGACGAAGCCGCCGCGGCGCGAATCTCGGGCAGGTCGTGGAACAGGTCCTTGGCCACCGCGTCCGCCGCCTGCGCGTCGCCAATGCTCCCCAGCGCCAGCAGCACGTCGCGGCGGGCCACGCTGTTGGGCTCGTCCAGCGCCTTCACCAGCGTGGGCACCGCGTCCTTCGCCTGGAGCCGTCCCAACAGGGCCGCCGCCAGCGCCGCTTCCGGTCCACCTTCGCGCACCACGGCCTGGAGCTGCGCGGAAGCGGAGCCCGGCACACCGCCGGCACGCGTGAGCGCATCCAGCACCAGCAGCTTCTCGCTCCCCATCTTCGGCAGCAGCTCGATGAGCGCGGCCTGCCCCGCCTCGCCGGCCTCCGCCAGCGCCTGGGCCAGGGCCTTCTGCAGGTCGCGGTCCGGCTCGACGAGCCCGGCCTTGGCCACGTTGACGCCCTCGGGGCCCAGCCGCGCCAGTCCCACCAAAGCCGCCACGCGCAGCGCGGCGCTGGAGTCCTGAGCGTAACCGGTGAGCAGCTCCAAGGCTCCGGGCGCCTTCAGCGTCCCCAACGCTCGCAGCAGCGTCGCCAGCGGAACCAGCCGCTCCGGCGCCACGTCGTCGTACAATTCGGTGGGCACGCGGTGCCGCACCACGTCCCGTCCGGACTCACGCACCCGGGCGGCATTGAGTACCTTCACGCGCTCCAGGAGGTCCGCGTGCCGCGACGGCCGGTCATCCTTCAGGCCAGGCGTCGACGGGGTGGGCGGCATGGTCGAAGGGTCGAACCCCACGCCAAACTTCTCCGGGAGCGCTTGGGTCACCCAGTCGGCGCGCAGCGCTTCCAGGCCCTTGGCCTCCTGCTCGTAGAGCAGCTGCAACGCGGGCACGACGGAGGCATCTCCCACCTCCGCCACGGCCTCCACCGCGAGCAGGCGCAGCGTGGCGTCCGGATGGCTCAGCCAGGGCACCACCTTGCCGAGCAGCGGCAGCGCCGCGGGTCCCAGCCCCTCGACGGCCTGGAGGCCGCTGGCGGCCGTGGCCGGCCGTGCCAGCCGCTCGCCAATGGGGTCCACCGGACAGCCCCCGCGCGTGCGCATGCTCCGGCCAGCGACGAGCGCCTCCGCCGGTGCGCCCTCCATGACGATGGCGCACAGCGAGGCATCGGTCTGCGGCGTCCGGGGGAAGGACACGATGGCTTCGATGGCCAGCGGGCTGACGACGCTCTTCTCCACCGCCACCATCTGGAGGCGCTGCGTGGCCACCGGATCCCGGAGCTTCATCAGCGCGTGGATGGCGGACTCGCGCAGCTCGGGGAAGTTCTCTTCCAGCAGCAGCGTGATGGGGCCCACCGCGCGCTTGTCCCCGGCGTCACCCAGCCCACGCACGGCGGCGGCGGCGAGGATGACCTGGCTGTCGCGAACCAAGGGTAGCAGCCGGTTGACGGCGTCGGGACGGCCGCTCTTGCCCAGCTCCTCGGCGGCGCCCACGCGCTCGGGCAGCGCGCCTTCGGTCAACGCGAGCTGGTTGCGATCCCACTGCGTGCGGGCCTCGGCGGCGACCACCTCCGCCATGGCGCCCGGAACGTTGGCGTTCTTCAGGGCCTGGACGATGACCTGCCGCGTGGCCCGGCCCCGCCGCCCGTACTGGAGCGTGAGGTAAGCCTTGGCCTTTTCGTTATTCACCTTGGACAGCGCCATGGCGGCGCGGCCCTGGACCTCTTCGTCTTGGTCCTCGAGCAATTCGCCCAGGAGGTCCACGACGCGGGCGTCCTGGCTCTCCCCCAGCGCCACGGCGGCTTCGGCCCGGACGATGGCGGCGAAGTCCTTCGCCGCGCGAGTGAAGAGGACCAGGTCATCCGGGTTGCCTTGCCCGGCCAGCTTCTTCACCGCGAGCGCGCGGACCTCTGGACGAGGACTCTGGAGGTCCGCGAGAAGCTGGTCCCTGCTGCCGTTGCAGCCGAGGAGCAGGGCAAGTGCGAGAATGAGGGGGCGTGCGCCGGTTCGCATCGGTCTCCGGTGAGGGAAACGGTGTAGGAGTCGGCGCCGGTTATATCAATCCCCCTCGATTCCCGCCCAATCCACCGCGTCAGGTATCAACGCGGACGGCGAGGCCCCCGGGGAGGCGGTCGGCCCGCGCCGCCGCGGGGAGGCGGCCGGCCCGCGCCGCCTCGGGGACGATCATTGCTCCAACTGGGGGCGCTTGCCCGCTCCTTCTTCTTGCCCCAGTCCTGGAATCCGCCGGACTTCTCGGAGGGAGGACCCTTGCGAGCCCCGGCCCGGACGACGCGTTCACGGGGATTCCCGCTTTCGTCGGTGGGCGTCCAGGTGGAGCGAGCGGGGCGTCCGCCCTCGGAGCCCTCACGGCGAGGGCCGCCCCGGCCACGCGGCGCGTCGGCCCCTTCAGCGCGAGGCTTCCACTCACGGCGCTCCGGGCGGCCAGCACCCGCGGCTCCGGAACGGGGCGAGTACGGACGGCCTTCACCCCGTGGAGCCCGGCCAGCGCCACCGCCAGCAGCCCATGTCTTGCGCTCAGGACGGCCTTCGCCACCCGCGCGCGGTGCGCGAGTACGAGGCGCGGCGTCACCGCCCGCGCTCCAGTCGCGGCGCTCGGGACGGCCCGGGCCACGGCTCTTGGGGGCGCCGCCCTCGGCACCACCGAAGGATCGACCCGGGCCACGGCTGCGAGGCGCGCCTGCCTTGTCGCCACCGAAGGAGCGGCCACGCGGCGGGCCTGCCTTGTCAGCGCCGAACGAACGGCGTGCGGGCTTGGCGTCATCCCCACCGAAGGAGCGACGCGCGGGCCTGGCGTCATCCCCACCGAAGGAGCGACGCGCGGGCCTGGCGTCATCCCCACCGAAGGAGCGACGCGCGGGCTTGGTGTCGTCCCCACCGAAGGAGCGTCCACGCGGCGCGGCTGCCTTGTCACCACCGAAGGACCGGCGCGCGGGCCTGGTGTCATCCCCACCGAAGGAGCGACGCGCGGGCTTGGTGTCGTCCCCACCGAAGGAGCGTCCACGCGGCGCGGCTGCCTTGTCACCACCGAAGGACCGGCGCGCGGGCTTGGCGTCATCCCCGCCGAAGGAGCGACGCGCGGGCCTGGCGTCATCCCCACCGAAGGAGCGACGCGCGGGCTTGGCGTCGTCCCCACCGAAGGAGCGACGCGCGGGCCTGGCGTCGTCCCCACCGAAGGAGCGACGTGCGGGCCTGGCGTCATCCCCACCGAAGGAGCGACGTGCGGGCTTGGTGTCGTCCCCACCGAAGGAGCGTCCACGCGGCGCGGCTGCCTTGTCACCACCGAAGGACCGGCGCGCGGGCTTGGTGTCATCCCCGCCGAAGGAGCGACGCGCGGGCTTGGTGTCATCCCCGCCGAAGGAGCGACGTGCGGGCCTGGCGGCGTCCCCACCGAAGGAGCGGCGCGCGGGCTTGGCGTCGTCCCCACCGAAGGAGCGACGCGCGGGCTTGGCGTCGTCACCACCGAAGGAGCGGCGCGCGGGCTTGCCCTCGGCCGACGCCCCCTTGGCCCGTCCGAAACGCGCCAGGCTCGCCCCGCCCGCCGCGGCCTTGGCCGCACGGGCCGGCGCCTTGCGCGCGGGCTTGGCCGCCACGGGCGCATCGTCATCCATGGACAGCTCCGCCTCGTCGTCCGAGTCGAAGCCCGGAGCCGCGCGGCCATGCCGGCGCGGAGGCAGCTTCAGCTCCCCCGTCGGCGGCACGCTCTTGCCATCCGACACCGAGTGCAGCAGCTCCACCTCGCTCGTCTTGAGCGGGCGCAGCTGGCCGGGGCGCAGACCTTCCACACCCACGCCGGCGTAGGACGGACGGAACAGCCGCACCACCGGGTGCCCCACCGCGGCGCACAGCCGCTTGATGAGGTGCGGGCGCCCTTCCGCCACGACAATCTTCAGCCAGGTGTTCCGCTCCGCGGCCTCGAACACACCCACCGACACAGGCGTGGCCATGCCGTCCTCGAGCCGCACGCCGCCGCGCAGCTTGTCCAGCGTGGCCACGTCCGGCTCGCCCTTCACCTTCGCCAGGTACATGCGCGGCACCTGGAAGCTGGGGTGCGTCAGCTTGTGCGCCAGCGCCCCATCATCCGTGAACAGCAGCGCGCCCTCGGCGTCGTAGTCCAGGCGTCCCACCGGGAACAGGCGCTTGCCCACCTCTTCCACGTAGTTGGCCACCGTGGGCCGGCCCTGCGGATCCGACAGCGTCGTCACGACGCCCACGGGCTTGTAGAGCAGGAAGTAGGAGGATTCATCCGGAGGCGTGACCAGCGTCCCGTCCACCGTCACCAGGTCCGTGCCGGGCTCCACCCGGCTGCCCAGCTCCGTCACCGTCTTGTTGTTCACCGCGACGCGGCCCGCGGTAATCAGCTCTTCTGCATGCCGGCGCGAAGCAACTCCCGCGCGGGCCAGGTACTTCTGTAGTCGTTCGGCCGCCATACCATCCTTCTTCCATGCTGCCCGTCACTCGGGCTTGGGCCCCGTCGTATCACCCGTCTCGGGTTTCGGGGGCGTCGTGTCCAGGACGCTGGAGCTGACCTTGTGTGTCCGGTCCGCGGCCGCCATGGCCTCCTCCAGGTCCTCCAGCGCGGCTTCACTGGCCGCCGCGCTCTTTTCCATCCGCTTCGTGAATGCCGGGTCCGACAGCGCTTCCACCGTCCCCGTCGCCGGGGGCGCCGGCTTGTCTTCCTTCTCGACGATCTCCCGGTGCTCCTGCGTCAGCTCGTGGAACTCACGCAGCGTGGGCAGGGCCGACAGGTCCTTCAGGGCGAAGAACTCCAGGAACTCACGGGACGTTCCATAGAGGATGGGCCGGCCCACCTCTTCGCGCTTGCCCAGGATCTTCACCAGCTTGCGGTCCATCAACGCCTTGATGACCGCGCCGCAGTCCACGCCGCGGATGTCCTCGATTTCCGGCCGCGTCACCGGCTGCCGGTACGCGATGATGGCCAGCGTCTCCACCGCCGCCCGGGTCAGCCGCTGTGGCTTCACCCGCAGGTAACGCCGGACATACTCACCTGAATGCGGGTCCGTCCGGAACTGCCACCCGCCCGCCACCTCATACAGCACGATGCCGCTGATGCCGTCGCGGTGGATGCCGGAGAGCTGGTTGAGGGCCTCGGCGATGAGCTCCCGCTCGATGCCGGTGGCCATGTACAGCTCGTCCACCGACAGCGGCCGCTCCGCCACGAAGAGCACGCTCTCGATGACGGTGCGGACGCGGTCCGTGGACAGCTTGCGGCTCTTGGAGAGGAGCTTCTCGAACGACGTCTCCAGGTCCGGAGGCGCCTCGTCCGAGTCCTCCTCGATGGAGGCCGCTTCCAGCTCGTCCAGCTCGTCCGCCGGGCCGGGGCCCGTGACAGCGGCGATTTCCTCTTCGGAGAACGGGCCGGGGCCGCCGGGCGTGCCCGGTTCGGGAGTCTCATCCTGCGGTCCGTTGCTACCGGTAGTCACTGTCGTCGACCTCCGTGGGAGCCAGCTTCTCCAGCGCGTCCCCGTTGGGCAGCAGCAGGATGGGCCCCATCGGCTCGTCCTGCACCACCCGGATGAGCCGCCGCTTCACCATCTCCAGGATGGCCAGGAAGGTGATGACCACCTCCTGCCGCGACGGGGTGTCCTCTTCCGTGAACAAGCTTTCAAACAGAACCTGTCCATGGGGGCGCAGACGCTCTACTACGCGGAGGATGGCCTCGGACAGCGTCACGCGCTCCCGGACCACCTCGTGCTGCAGTTTGGGCTGCAACCGCTCCAGCACCCGATCGAGCGCCTCCACCAGCTTGAGGACGCTGAACTCCTGGAGCCCCACCTCCTCTTCCGGGATGGGCACCGCCTCCACCGGGACGTTGCGGGCGAAGACGTCGCGGCCGAGCAGGTCCTGCGTGGCGAGCTGCTCGGCGGCGTCCTTGTACTTCTGGTACTCCAGCAGGCGCCGCACCAGCTCCGCGCGCGGGTCCTCGGTCTCCTCGGCGACCGAGAGCACCTCCGATCCCTCCTGCGCCGCGACGGCGTCCTGCCGGGGCAGCAGCATGCGGCTCTTGAGGTGCGCCAGCGTGGAGGCCATCACCAGGAACTCCCCGGCGATGTCGAGGTTGATCTCCCGCATCCGCTCCAGGTGCTCGAGGTACTTCTCCGTGATCAGCGCCAGCGGGATGTCGAAGATGTCGACCCGATGCTCCTTGATGAGATGGAGCAGCAGGTCCAGCGGACCTTCGAAATTGGGCAGCGCGATGCGGAAGTTGTCGCCAGGACTCCGCGGCAACTCCCCTTCACGAAGGGCCTCATCGGCCGGCGAGCGACGTTCCTCACTCACCGGATGTCCTGGGTGGCGTCAACGGGATGGGTGGGGGCGCGTCATCGCGTAAGGGCCCGACTTTCTTAGGCAGCGGGCACGAGCCTGGAGGACACACACCCATACCAGTGCCCCCCAGGTGGGTCAAACAATCGGCAGTGAAAGCCCGTTCAGGCACACCGCCTCATGGGATTCCCACGGCCTTGCGGACCTGGTCCATCAGCCGGGTCGCCTCGGCCCGGGCCCGGCTGGCGCCGTCCTGGAGGATGCGCTCCACCTCTCCCGGGTCGGCCGCCAGCTCGGCGTACCGCTGACGGGCCGGGCCAAAGGCCGCGTGGTAGGCCTCCAGGAGCTTCTTCTTGTAGTCGCCGTAGCCCTTCCCGCCCGCCTTCCAGGTGGCGTCCACCTCGGCGAAGTCGGACTCGGGCAACATCAGCTTGAGCAGGTCATAAAGCGGCGCGTCGCTGACCAGCCCCGCAGGGGGCGGGTTCGAGGGCACCGGCTTGGGCGCGTCCACCGGCGTGGAGTCCGTCTTGATGGACATGATGCGCTTCTTGATTTCCTTCTCGTCGCCGAAGAGCTCGATGGTGTTCCCGTAGGACTTGGACATCTTCTGCCCGTCGACGCCGGGCACCGTCTGGGTGGCCTCCTGGATGCGCGCCGCGGGCAGCTTGAGGATGCCGGGCGCGTGGCCCCGCTCCTTGCCCTCCGGGTCCGCCGGGTCGTAGCCGGGCACGTACTGGGTGTTGAACTTCACCGCCCAGTCGCGCGCGAACTCGATGTGCTGAATCTGGTCCTTGCCCACCGGGACGAAGTCCGCGCTGTAGAGCAGGATGTCGGCGGCCATCAGCACCGGGTAGGCGAAGAGGCCGAAGTCCGGGCTGATGCCCTTGGCCACCTTGTCCTTGTAGCTGTGCGCCCGCTCCAGGTGCGCGTGCGGCGTCACGGTGCCCAGAATCCAGTACAGCTCCAGCACCTCGCGCACGTCGCTCTGCCGGAAGAGCACGGCCTTCTTCGGATCCAACCCCAGCGACAGGTAGGCCATGGCGGCCTCGCGCGTCAGCGCCAGCGCGGCCTTGGGCTCCCGCACCGTGGTGAGCGCGTGCAGGTTGGCGATGAAGTAGTAGCCCTCCCCCTCATCCTGGAGCTGCACGAACTGGCGGAGCGCGCCGTAGTAGTTGCCGATGTGCAGCCTGCCGGACGACTGCACTCCTGAGAGAATCCGCATAGGGGCTTGAACCTTGAATCGGGAATCGACAGGGCTCGTTCGCACACCCGCCGCGGCCCTGCAACCGTCCGTTGCCCGAGTCACGACTCCGTCCAGTACTCGAAGTCAAGACGGACTCTCCCTGGAACTTTGCGTTCCGCCAGGAAATCCCGAGCAAATCCAGGCACTTGCAATTGAATCACGGTGGGGTGCACCGGTACCCTGGGGGTTCCTCACGCGGGCCCACCCACCTTGGAGGAAGCACCTGCATGGAGCCATTCAACGGAAGTCTCGCCAGCTATCGCTTGCAGTTGGTGATGCCGCCGCTGTTCAGCGCGCCCGGGGTTGAAGGGGTGCTGCGGGTGGAGCGCGGCGCGGTGCGGCGCTGCTTCCACGTCAAGGACGGCTACCTGGTGGGCGAGAGCTCCAACGACCCGCGCGAGCACCTGGCGCAGGTCCTGGTGAACCTCCGCATCCTGGACGCGCCCCGCGCCGCGGCGGCCTTCGAGGCGGCCGAGGGCGCGCGCATGCCCTACGGCACCTTCCTGGTCCAGCGCTGCTTCGTGGAGCTGCCCCGCCTCATCGAGGCCCTGGAGCACAAGGCGCGTGAGTCCCTCTTCGACTGCTACGCCTGGGAGTCCGGCGAGGTGGAGTTCACCCCCGGCCTGCCACCCGCGACCCGGGCGATTGGGCTCAAGCTGTCGCTGTCCACCCTGCACCGTGACGCGGTGACGCGGCAGCGCGAGTGGTCCATGTTCCGCGACATCTTCCCCCGCATGGACGCGACGTTCCGCGTCTTCCGAGAGTTCGCCGTGGAGACGTACTCGGAGGAGGAGGACGTCCTGCTGGACCTGGCGGCGAGCGGCGCCACGCTGGGAGAGATGCTGGCCAGCGCCCGGGAGGCCCCGCTCTTCGCCGCGCGCTGGGTGCTGCACCTGTACCGGCGGGGTGCCCTGGCCCCGCGCAAGGCCGGAGGCCCCCGGCTGGGCGAGGCCGCCGAGTTGGAGGAGCTGCTCACCCTGGTGAAGCGCTTCCTCGAAGCCGGCCAGTATGACCACGCCGTCGCCCTGGCCGCGCAGATCCTGGAGCGAGGCCCCGTCCCCGAGGCCCATGCCCTGTACCGCGAGGCGGAGATTCGCCTGACGCTGGCGCTCAGTGACGAGCTCTTCGCGCTGGACGGGCGACTGGTCTTCGAGCCGATTCCGCGCCCCACCCCGCCCGACCTGACGGCGGATGACCTGTACCTGTACTCGAAGCTGCGCGGCAGCCGGAGCATCCGGCAGGCCCTGCGCACGGCGGCCATGGGCGAGCTGGCCGCGTCCCGCTCCGTGCACCGGCTGATGGCCTCCGGGCTGATTCGCGTGGCCCCGCTGCCAGGGAGCGAGCCCCGGCGGGCCCACACGGACCCGTTCGGCCTGCCCATCCACAGCGTGGGGAGCTGAGCGCCCGGGCCGCCCCCTACCGCGCGGCGGCGCGCGGCTTCTTCGCCTTGGGGACGAAGACGTCGCTGCGCGGGTGGAACGCGTCGTACACGGACCGCAGCCGGGCCGCGTTGACGTGGGTATAGATTTGCGTCGTGGCGAGGTCCGCGTGCCCCAGCATCTGCTGGACGGCGCGCAGGTCCGCGCCGCGCTCCACCAGGTGCGTGGCGAACGAGTGCCGCAGCTTGTGCGGCGACAGCGGCTTGGCGATGCCCGCCTTCAGCGCGTACCGCTTGAGCAGCTTCCAGAAGCCCTGCCGGGTGAAGCCAGCGCCTCGCGGCGTGACGAACAACGCCTGGGACTTGCGCCGCCCCAGCACCGCGGGCCGGGACTCCGCCAGGTACGCCTGGACCTTCTCGATGGCCACGCTCCCCAGCGGGACGAGCCGCTCCTTGGCGCCCTTGCCCTTCGCCACCAGGTAGCCCGCCGTGAGCTGCACGTCGTTGATGCCCAGGCCGCACAGCTCGCTCACGCGCAGGCCGGTGGCGTACAGCACCTCCAGCATGGCCTTGTCGCGCAGGCCCGTGGACGTGCGCTCGTCCGGGGCCGCCAGGAGCTGCTCCACCTCTTCCAGGGTGAGGAACGACGGCAGCTTCCGGGGGGAGCGGGGCGTGTCCAGGTCCTCCGTCGGGTCCTTGTCCGCCATGCGCTCGGCGACGAGGAACCGGTGGAAGCCGCGCAGGGCCGCCAGGTGCCGGGCCTGGCTGCGCTTGCCCACGCCCCGCTTGCCCAGCGCGGCCAGGTGCGCGGACACGTCCTCCTGCCGCGCCCGCGTCACGTCGGAGACGCCGCGGGCGCGCAGGTCCTCGAAGTAGACGTTGATGTCGGCGGCGTAGGCGTCCACCGTCTTGCCAGACAGCCCGCGCTCCGCGCGGATGAAGGCGATGAACGCGTCGAGCATTCCTTCCATCACCGCGCAGGCTACCGGAGCCGCGCGGCGAGGCAACTCAGCGGCTCACGCCCGGGGCTCCCCTGCCCGCTCCGGTGACGCCGACTCCAGCGCCTGCACCACCCACGGCCAGCCCACCACGATGTTGCCCGGAGAGCGCAGGCAGGCATCCGCCACCGCCAGCACCTCCGCCGGCCGCGAGCGCACCGCCAGCGCCAGGTGTCGCCCCAGGAAGGGATGCGGCAGGTAGCTGAGGTTGTGGTGACGCACCGGCACCCAGCCCAGGGTGGGCCGCCCCGTCCAGCGCTCCACCGCATACGCCACCGCCGACGCCAGCACCTCCAGCGCGTACAGCGGGAGCCGGAACGCGCTCACCAGGAAGGCCACCAGCGCGCTGGCCGCCACCGCGCCGGCGTAGGACGCGTTCGTCGTCCCCGTCCAGAGCAGCATCGGCGTCAGGCTGGCGAGGATGGCCGCCATCTGGACCCGCGCCACGGTGGGGCCTCGGCCAATGGCGATGCCGCTGATGCTCCCACACGCCAGCCCCGCCACACCGCCCAGACACATCCCCACCACCA
>NZ_JABXEP010000445.1:0-445 GCF_013372605.1 Myxococcus sp. AM009 | reverse complement strand
CTGTTGCGCACGTAGCCGAGGTCGAGCACGTTGATGAAGCGCGTGGCCTGCGTGAGCCCCAGCGACGATGCCAACCCCTCGACCTGCAACTTGCCCGCCTGGATATCGAGCCGGTTGCGCAGCGCATAGGCCTCGATCTGCTGCAGTTCAGGGCGATCCTTCGGCAGGTCGGGCAGGCGCTCCGGCAACTGGAAGCCGGTATCCGCGCCCCACACACCCAGCAGGCGGATCAACGCTTCGCGCTCGGCCTGCGCCTGCTGGCGCGCGCGCGCCAAGGTGGCGGTGGCCTCTGCATAGAAAGCGTGCTCACGCGCGCGATCCAGTTTGCTGAAGTTGCCCGCAGACGCCAGGCGCTTGGCGAACTCGGCCCCGGCTTCGGCAGCTTGCTGAACCTGCTCGGCATAGCGCGCAGATTGCTCCGCAGCGACGGCATTGACGTATGCGC
>NZ_JABXEP010000444.1:0-446 GCF_013372605.1 Myxococcus sp. AM009 | reverse complement strand
TGCACCGAGCACGGCGACTGCGCCAGCCCCGTCACGGCGCGAATGTCGATCTTGCAATGCTCCCGGCGCACGCCCACAAGCTGGCTCAGATGGTGATGCAGCTCGTCCACCCATTCGGCATGCGCCAGATGCTTGGGAAACAGTTGGTGCGCGGGTTCGGCAAGGCCGCCCTCGAACAGGAACGGCACGCTCTTGTGCCAAATATCGAGTTTCCAGTGCGACAGCGCATCGCTGGGCGTGCGATGGTGTGCAACCGATTGCGTGACATTGAAGGCGCGCGACTGGATGACCCAGTTCGACGCCGCATGCAGCAGATTGGAAACGTTCATGTCACCCCCCGGAAGACTGAATCGTTTGTTTGCGGGTTGCCGACATCGCTCTGAATGTGTGGCGAATGTTCAGCAATGTAAAAACCAACGACTCAAAATTACCCCACTTTAGAGGGG
>NZ_JABXEP010000443.1:0-446 GCF_013372605.1 Myxococcus sp. AM009 | reverse complement strand
CCATCACTGGACGTGAAGCGATACTCTGAAAACCATCGCCGGTCACTACGTTGCAGTGTGCGGATTTCAAGCGTTCCGTTTGGGAGGTCAAGCGAATTGATCATAGATGTCCTTGGTACGGTGACCTCGGTATGTCGGGAAGTGCCGATTCACTGTTATTTGAGACTGCAGCGTAAGGTCGGCGCGAAACGTCGTCGGCCCGGTACCGTACAGAACTCGGTCCGCCGCTTGACCTCAGCGGTTGCCCACCTGGACAGGCGACGCCTGCGTCTGCCACCGTACCGACACACTTCACGCGAGCGAGGATGCTGTTTGTCGGGACGTCCGCGCGACACTCACGCTCACGTGCTGACGCAGGGATGCCCCGATGGGCTGTACGCCGCTTGTGGTCCGTACAGAAAGTTCAAGTCCTGGATTTGCGCTCTCCGCAACAGCACGCGGTGGCT
>NZ_JABXEP010000442.1:0-448 GCF_013372605.1 Myxococcus sp. AM009 | reverse complement strand
TTCATGAGCCTCATCCACACCGTCGAGCTATGCGAGGGCAACCCCTTCGACTACCTGGTGGCGCTGCTCCGCCACCCGGAGGCGGTGGCGCAAGCCCCGGGCGAGTGGATGCCCTGGAACTACCAGCGGGCGCTGGCCGCAGCGGATGCACCGCCGTCCGGGAACTGACTCACCCAGCCCCTGTCGCGAATGCCGGGCCGTCCATGCCCAGAATTCCGCGCGTCCGGGTGACCCTCAACGCAGGCGCAGCAGCGCTCCACGCCTGCCCCCATTCTACTGGCTCCCCGGCGGCACGCTCACGCACGCTCGCCGAAGGGACACAGTCCTCCTGGCTGAGGGCCCCGCGCGTCCGCTCGACAATGACTGCCAGCCGCGCCGGGTCCACCTGCCTTGGCTGGCGCTTCGTCTTGCCCATTGCCCGCTACAACATGTTCCTGGCGCGCAGGCC
>NZ_JABXEP010000441.1:0-448 GCF_013372605.1 Myxococcus sp. AM009 | reverse complement strand
CAACCAAACTTTCTAATCGGGCAGATCACGCGGGCTAATGCGCGGCGCGTTGTCATGGTGGTGCCGCATGGGCGGGCTAGGCTGCATGGTTCCGCTTTTGCCCGCGCAGCATCATGGCCCTGACTCTCGACGACATCCGCACGCTATTCGATCGCCACGGCAACATTGCCTACAGCGGCGAGCCCGTCACTCAGTTGGAACATGCCTTGCAGACGGCGACGCTGGCGGTGGCGGCCGGCGCGTCCGATGTGCTGGTCACGGCGGCGCTGCTGCACGACCTCGGTCATTTGCTGAACCTGCAGGGCGAGACGCCGACCGCCCACGGCATCGACGATCAGCACCAGTACTTTGCGCTGCCGTTTCTGCGTGCGACGTTTCCCGATGCCGTGCTGGAGCCGATCCGCCTGCATGTGGATGCCAAGCGCTGCCTGTGCGCGATGGACGCGCA
>NZ_JABXEP010000440.1:0-448 GCF_013372605.1 Myxococcus sp. AM009 | reverse complement strand
TCACAGGCCAGCCACCCCAAATTGAGCGCGTCAACGAGTGGGTCAAGACCCTGACGTCCCACTTGCAAAAGCAAGTAGCCATCGACGTGCGCGTGTTCAAGGTGCACGTCAACCGCGAGGACAACTACGGGTTGAACCTCTCGCTGGCCGTCAACACCCTCTATCAGGGCTACCAAAACGGCGCCAAGTTCACCGTGACGTCCGCCGCGGCCCCGTCTGTGACTTCCGGCGTGACCCCGGTGCAGTTCGGCGCATCAATCTTGAGCGGCACGCTCAGCGGCACAAACGCCGCAGTCCAAGCGCTTTCGGCCATGGGTAACGTGTCGCAGGTGTTCAGTCGTTCTGGCGTAACGATGAACGGCCAAATGCTCAACCTGCAGGCCGCGCAAACACAGAGCTACCTGGCCTCAAGCCAGACAACGCTCACGTCGACCTCTGGCTCGAGCAC